>JASLGV010000162.1 GCA_030149995.1 Pedobacter sp. | reverse complement strand
TTTTCGAATACCGTGCAGTTTTCTATACCCAGCAGTTGCGGTACATGTTTGTTTTCTTCGTCCAGCTCCAGGTAGAACTGAAAGACCTGTTTATTTTCTTTTAAAACTTTTAGGAAAGAGCAGGCAAGCCCAAGGGCGGTTTCATCGCCAAAAATGAGATATTTCTCTATATCAGGGTTATAAGGCTTAAAGCCTCTGGGGTTGCTTACATGCAATTCGTCGCCCTTTTTTAAGTTGTCGATGTACTGGCTGCCTACACCGTTTCCATGTAGATGGAAAATGATGTCTAAGAAGCCCTTTTCTATGTTGTGGGTTGCAATGGTGTAATTTCTGTACTCGGTGTTGCTTACGCGGATTACACTGGCGGTACCGGTTATAAAATTCATTTTAGAGAGGTCGCCCTGAAAGCGTATTTTTTTTAAGGAAGGGCTCAGGTAAACCGTTTCTGACACGGTTAAACAGGGACCTGTGGCTGGCACTAATAAATCGCCAATCCATTTTGGCATGGTTGATATCATTTGCTGCTGCTTTAAATTTTACTTGTTTTTAAGTATAGCAAAGAAACCACGTAAAGCGGATACAGGCAATGGCTGTAAAAAGGTAGGTGTTGGATTATTCGCGGTTTTTATTCCGGAAGGTAAGGGCACTCATTCCGGTTACTTTGGTAAATAACCTGGAAAAATAGGGATAATCATTGTAGCCCAGGGTACCGGCAATTTCTTTAACTGATTTATTGGAATGATAGAGCAGGCGTTTAGCTTCGAGAATAATGCGCGCGCGGATGTGATGAGAAACGGAATGCCCGGTGGCATTGTTTACACATTCGTTTAAATAAGAGGTAGATATGTTAAGTTTTTCTGCGTAAGCTGCCGGACTTTTAACCTGGATAAAATTATGCTCGAGTAAATTGCGGAATGCTTTGCTAACGAGCTCAAAGCGGTTGGGCTTGCCGGTTGTTTTGTCTTGTTCCAGGAATTGCGAAATGATTAATGCCACCACGGTGTTGCAACTGTCTTTCAAGAGTGTACGATGGAGTTTTTCCTGTGTTCTTCCCATTAGTTTTATGGAAAAGGAAATGGCATCGGAAAGGACTGAACATGTTTCTTTATTTAGTATTAAAGGGGGCACAGGGGTAAGGTCTTCCAGTAATTTGAGGTATTGGGGGCGCAGGTTTTCATTTTTAATGGCCAGAAAACCGAGGGTAAGGTGCTCAAAGGTTAATACACGGTGTACCTGACCGGGATGGATGTACACAATGGATTCGGGTTGTATGTGGTGTTTCTGGAAATCAATTTCAATGCTGGTGGAGCCTTTTTCCAGCAAGAAAAACAGGTGGTATTCATCTCGGTGTGCCTGTGCAACATGCTTAAAGGTGTTTATATCATTTGCTTTTAGAAATGCTCTTTCAATGGCAATACCGGTACCGAAATACTCGGACATAAGGTTTACGGGAATGACATTTGTTTTTGCTGGCATCTTTTTGTGTTGGCAGGGTAAAGATAGCCTTTTGCCCGGATATGTGCAGGGTCTTCCCGTTCAACCAGGTTTTTCTGGCTACAACAAAAGGCGTTTTGGCTACGTGTGTAAAGATTCTTCTTTGAACCTTTGTTGTACAAAATAAGACATCAGAAAATGAAAGTATTTGTTACAGGAGCCAGCGGATTTGTTGGTTCGGCAGTTGTAAAAGAATTGTTAAATGCAGGCCACGAGGTATTGGGTCTGGTACGTTCTGAAGAGGCGGCTCAAAAATTAACCGGCTGGGGTGCAGTGGTGTACCGGGGCGACTTATCAGATCCTGAAAGTTTAAAACCGGCGGTAGAGGTTGCCGATGCAGTTATTCATTTAGGCTTTATTCACGATTTTAGCCGTTTTAAAGAGATGTGCGAACTTGACGCACGGGTTATTGAAACCATTGGTGCGGCTTTAGCAGGCACACAAAAGCTTTTTATCATTACCTCTGCTGTTGGGGTTATTTATAAAACAGGGCTTATTACGGAAAGCGACCGGCCGGAAAACAGCCTAAACCCAAGGGTTGCGACTGAAAACGCTGCAGATAAAATTGCCGGGCAAGGGGTACGGGTAGCGGTGGTCAGGCTTTCGCCGGTGGTGCACGATGCGGGCGACCAACATGGATTTATTCCTTCAGCCATCAGGCTGGCTAAGGAAAAAGGTGCCTCTGCTGTTATTGGCGATGGAAGCAATACCTGGCCAGCTGTACAAAGGCAGGATGTGGCGAGGCTTTACCGGCTGGCTCTGGAAAAAAACATCGCCAATGCTACGCGTTATCATGCGGTAGCAGAGGAGGGCATTGTATTTAAAGGGATTGCCATGGTATTGGCTAAGAAATTAGATTTACCCTTAATTTCTGTAGGGGCTGAAGAGGCTGAAAGTCATTTTAGCTGGTTTACGCATTTTGCGCGTTTTAACATACAGGTTTCGGCAGCTGCTACGCGCCAGTTGCTGAACTGGGAACCGGTACATGCTACGTTGCTCCAGGAGCTGGAAGGAAACGTTTATTTCCCTGCGGGATAAAAATGGTATCTTTACCATAAACAAGACAGAAGAAAGCTGTTTATCCGGCATTCTTCTGCCTTGAATCAATTGCTGTATAATGGAACCTGTTAGAATTAAAACCATATCTGAATACCATATGTTGCGGGGCTTGCCTAAACCGAAGCATCCGCTTATCAGCGTTATTAATTTTGATGACATTCAAACGAAACCTCAAAAGAGCGGGGAGAGCTGGGTATTCAATTTCTATTGTATTTCGGTAAAGCGGGATATGAACTATAAATATAGATATGGACAGCAAGACTATGATTTTGATGAGGGTATGATGTTTTTTATGGCGCCCAACCAGGTACTGAGAATTGAGGTAGAGGACAAGCCGCGCAGGCCTTCAGGCTGGATGCTGATGATCCATCCGGATTTTTTGTGGAACAAAGCACTGGCTATGCATATCGGGAAATATGAATTTTTTGACTATTCGGTGCATGAGGCACTGTTTCTTTCGGCAGCGGAAGAGCTGAAAATCCAGCAGCTTATTGAAAATATCCGGGTGGAATACAACAACAGTACGGATAAGTTCAGCCAGGATATTATTCTTTCGCAACTGGAAACACTGCTTAATTATGCCAACCGCTTTTACCAGCGGCAGTTTATTACGCGTGATAAGGCCAACCACCAGTTGCTGGACCGGCTTGAAAAACTGCTGAACGATTATTTTAATGAACATAACATCTTAATAAAAGGATTACCCAGCGTTCAGTACATTTCGGATCAGCTCCATGTTTCACCGGGTTATTTGCGCAGCCTGCTGCACTTGCTTACAGGGCAAAGCACGCAGCAGTTTATACACCAGAAACTAACGGATAAGGCCAAAGAAAAGCTCAGTACGAGCAAGCTGCCGGTTAGCCAGATTGCCTATGAACTGGGGTTTGAACATCCGCAGTCTTTTAGTAAATTCTTTAAGAAGATGACCAATTCTACACCGCTTCAATTCAGGCAGTTATTCTTTTAAAGGAGTGCTGCTTTTTAAGTATGTAATCTTTTTACTTATCCGGTATTTTACGTTTGTTTTTAAACGAGGCTTTATTTCTGTTTACCTTATTTTTATAAATTTAAAGCTCTGGCTGCCATCTGTTATCGTTAATTCGTTTCCATTGATCTGGTATTTTGCTGCATGTGGGTATGCTGCATCGGCCAGTATGTTATTATCTTTCTGACTTGGTTTTAGGATTAAAGAGTCTTTTGTAAAGGTATATTTTCCGGTTATATGACTTGTTGAAACGTGTTTTTTGTTGATCTGAAAGGTATTGGCAGCTTCGAAGTAAAGCTTATCGGCATTTTGTGTGTTTTGCCATGCTCCGGTAAAGGCATCCTTTTTCAGGTATTTATTTTTAAGAACGGTAAGGAGGGTTATAAAACCAATAAAAACAAGCGGAATGTATACAAACTTAACCTTGCTGAGCTTATTGAACCAAAGCGGGCGCTCATCCTTTTCAAATAGGGGTGGTTCGTTGATTAAGTATTTAAAAAAGGATCTATAGTCTGATATAAATACAAACACGGCCATCAGGGTTAAGGTTATGGCCATGCCTTTGGCACCTTCAATATCATAGGCAAAATCGACCAGC
>JASLGV010000159.1 GCA_030149995.1 Pedobacter sp. | reverse complement strand
ATAACAGTATATACCCCTTCAGCTTGCCTGAAGTATTTAAAATCATAAATCGTTTGTTTTACTTCTGCCACCCGGTTGGCAAATACAAGTGCATTAATACCGGGCAACAGCTGTTCTTCAAAAGCCAGGAAATTGGCATTTGTATCTTTTGAATAACCGGTAGAAATAATAATACCTTTACCATGCCGGTTCTTTTTAGTAAATACACGGTAATCAAATCCACGGCCAATTACCTGATACGTTTCGATGGCCGCAATTTCTTCGAACGGAAGGCTTCCAAAGGTGAAAAAAGCAATTTTCCGGTACATTTTCTGATTATGCCCGTCAAACACAATATTCGACTCTCCCATCAGTATCAGGAACACCGATACCAAAACAAGAATCACAACAGTCTCCGAACTGACCGGCAGGTATTTTTCGCCGTTAAATTTTAAAAAGCAGAAAATATAGGCCAGTACCGGAACTAAAAATATCAGCCCGATTATCCGGAGCATTCTCTTTGGATAGATGGTAATTTTCGACGGTTCAATCGTCCATTTTGTTTTATTCATTTGTCTATTATTAATCTTCATCACTTCCCGGTAAACTACCATTGCCGTGGTAGGCTCCTTTACGGATAATAGGCATATTAAAGTGTTTGTATAAATCGTCTAAATGCATCAGGCTTCCATTGGTCAGGTTACCCAAAAACACAATTACAATATTCTTATTCAGATCGCGTACATAGATGTGGCGAAAACCATGCCACCAACCGGTGTGGTAAACAACTTTGTCCATATTTTCGCCATCGAACATCCGCCATCCGTAGCCATAATTAAAATGACCGTTAACAGGCTTATTGCGGCCAACGTATGATGAGTCCAGACTTTTTTGGGTTAGCAGCCGGCCATTTTTCAGGTATTTATCAAACAACAGCAGATCATGTACAGTACTGTAAATCCCTTTATCGCCAACAGGGCCATCTAAAAAATTCTGGGCAACCGAATAGCGCCAGGTACGATCGTGTCCAACCACATCAACCGGTATTTTCTCATATTCAGTTGTGCTGTAAACATGTGTATTCTTCAAGCCTGCAGGTTTAAAAACATGCTCCATCATGTATTGCGAATAACGTTGTCCGGTAACTTTTTCTATAATGGCCCCCAAAACCATAAAATTGGAGTTATTGTAATGAAAACGGTTATCGGGCTTGGTATAAGGTGTGGGTTTCCTTTCGGCTATTACCTGCATAACTTCCTGGTTGCTTACACCTTTTTTCATGTTCTTTTTCTCTTTGCGCCAGATATCATCAATAAAATATACGTAGTTCATCATACCGCTGCGGTGGCTAAGCAGCAATTTTACTGTAATGCCGTTGTAAGGAAAATCGGGGAAGAATTTTTTTACATCATCATCTAATGATAATTTGCCTGCTTCAACCAATTGCATAATGGCCGTACCCGTAAATGTTTTGGTAATAGAAGCCAGTTCAAATTCTGAATTAATTTTCAGGCTGTCGCGATGCAGGTAATCTGCCCAGCCAATTGCCTTTTGATACAAGATTTTGCCATCCTTAGCCACCAGCATATTGCCATTAAAACCATATTTTTTATGCAGGTTATCTACAAAATCGGCAATCCATTTATCGCCTTTTTCAGGATTATAAACCAGCATCAGGCTATCGGCCTTATCATCCTCTTTTGTACGTATTTTATTTTGTGTAGCCTTTTTCTCCTCCGCTTTTTTACCCGAACAGGCACTCAATATAACAGATGAAATGGCAAATGCCGTAAATATGGTCCGAAAATTCATTTATATCAGGAATAGTAATTTAAAACCCGAAAATTAAAGAATTTTGAATGGTTAACGGCAAAGAGTTTTACACATTTTCGCAATTTTGATTATACCAGCACTCAAATAAATGTCCTTTTGCCCCATATACGGGATCACTTTCGGGATTTTTAACTTTAGCAATCTCCTGGTCGGCTTCCGGCCGTTCTCCGGGCTTTCCATAACGGATGTTATAAGAGGCCCCGTGCGGGTAGGCACCCACCACGGTAAAATCGTCGCTTGCCTGTAAGCGCTTATGGGCTACACCTGCCGGAATTACCACTACATCGCCTTTATCAAGCTCAATGCAAACACCATGTTCGCCTCCAAACTGCACATTGGCTTTTCCGCAGAATACACCTAATACTTCATGTGTGTTGCTGTGGTAATGATCGTAATCAAAGATGGTATCGACCCAGGCATTGGTATAACCATTTTGCGCAAAGATTCTCTTAATTACCTGCTCGTCCTCATCCGGATGGATCAAAAAAGCCCCCTTATAAATCATTAAGGGTAAATCGGCATTGTTCGGAAAGTTGCCGTTTTCTTTTATTTTATGGGCCACCAGGTAAGCCTCCTGTATTGTTTTTTCTTTATTCATAACCAGCTCTTTTCTCTAACAACAACTAAAAACAGATTTGGTTATAAAAACCTTATAAATCATTTGGCTCTAAGAACTCTATTACTTCCCCGTTTGGACTGTAAACCAGGGCATTTACAACCTTTATTGCAGGGGTTCCCAAATAAAGCGTTGAAGGCGGTACACAAGCGCTTGCGCCGGCAGCAATGGCCTGATGAAAGGCAGCAGCTGCATCCTGAACATTTAAAGCAAAGTGCAACAAAGATCCCGTTGTTACATTTTCACTGCCCCGGGCCATTTCACCTTCGCAAGGCACCGCGGCCTGATAATCGAATACTTCTATATACGAAGAACCATCGGCAGATTTTAGCATACAAGCCCGCGTTATCTTAAATTCGGGCAAGGACCAGGTATGACTCACCACATAATCCAACCCTTCAGTATAAAATTTAAGTGTTTTTTCAAAATCAAGTGCCCGGATGGCAACATGGTGCAAGCCTTTAATGTTTTTAGTATTTCCCATCGTATAAATCATTTTATATTGGCAAATTTACCATCCAAACCGGCTGCATATTGCAGCTTACAAAAATGTGTGCACATGAGAAAGGAAAGTTCTACCAACTTTGAAAATGAACAGGTAATACACGAATTTTGCGATGCTGCGTTTGCCCTGAATGCCATAAAAGGCAGATGGAAACTAAACATCTTATCCATTTTGCTTGAACACGACCTTCGTTATAAAGACTTAAAGAACCGCCTGCCAAATATTACAGACCGGGTTTTAACCTTACAATTAAAAGAAATGGAACGCGATGGCCTGATTTTAAAAGGAAATACGGCAGATGATTTACCGTATCAGTTAAGTACAGCCGGACTTGGCTTTAAGACCATTGTTGAACACCTGGCTGCATGGGGCCAGGCTCAAAAAAGCCAGAACATTGCCCCCCGAAAATAGCATCCGATAACCTATAGGCCAGGTCGCAGTTAAAAACTTAAATTAAGATCAAAAAAAATGCCCCCTGATTTAGGAGGCATTTAAAGTTTATGCTGGATTTAATCCCTTATCTATCTTAAGCAAGTAACCTTACAGGCTCTTCTAACAGCGCTTTTAAGGTTTGCAGGAATGCAGCACCGGTTGCGCCATCTACCGTACGGTGATCGCAGCTTAAGGTTACTTTCATTACATTTCCGGGTACAACTGCACCGTTTTTAACAACAGGTACCTGAGAAATACCACCAACAGCCAGGATACAACTATCCGGAGAGTTTATAATTGCTGTAAACTCATCAATACCAAACATACCCAGGTTAGAAATGGTAAAGGTAGAACCTTCCCAATCTGCCGGCTGTAATTTTTTAGCTTTTGCTTTTTGTGCAAAATCTTTTACCTCTGCAGAAATGTGTGTTAATGATTTTCCATCAGCAAAACGCACTACAGGAACCAATAAACCATCTTCTACCGCTACCGCTACACCAATGTTTACATGCTCATTGTAACGGATGGCATCGCCTCTCCAGGAAGAGTTTACGGCCGGATGCTGTTTAAGCGCAATGGCAGTTGCCTTTAAAACCAGGTCGTTAAACGAAACTTTTGATGGAGCATACTCGTTGATACGGGCTCTTGCTTCGATTGCCTTATCCATGTCGATAGCCATGGTTAAATAGAAATGCGGAGCTGTGAACAAGCTTTCTGATAAACGTTTCGCAATTACTTTACGCATTTGTGAAACTGGTTTTTCTGTAAACTTCTCTTCGCCGATAAATTGTGGAATAGCCGGTGCCTGTTTTTCAGCAGCAGGTGCAGCAGCAGCTTTTTCTGCGGCAGGCTTAAAGTTTTCGATATCTTTTTTAATGATTCTTCCACCTTCTGCACTACCTGCAACCTGGCTTAAATCAATGCCTTTATCTTTCGCGATTTTCTTGGCCAAAGGCGAAGCTTTTACGCGGCTATCGCTGTTGGCAGCTACTACAGGAGCCGCAGCTGCAGCCTCTGAAGTTGCTTTTGGCGCTTCGGCAGGCGCCGCAGCTTCTGCTTTTTTAGCAGGTACTTCACCCGCATTTAAAATACCGCTAATGTCAGTACCTTCAGGACCTACAATGGCAATAATACCATTTACTTTAGCCGCTTTTCCTTTTTCTACACCAATGTGCAATAAAGTACCCGTTGCATAACCCATAACTTCCATGGTTGCCTTATCGGTTTCCACATCAGCTAAAACATCGTCGTCTTTTACTTTATCGCCAACTTTTTTATGCCATTCAGCAATAACGCCTTCCGTCATCGTGTCACTTAACAAAGGCATACGGATTACCGTTACACCTTTTGCAGCAAGTTCTTCTTCACTCAGGCCGGTAGCAGCTGTTGCTTCTTTTTTATCTTCAGCTTTTGGAGCTTCGGTATCTGCTGCAGGTTTGGCATCGGCAGGTTTGCCTGCACCACCAGCTGCATCAATTGCGGCCTGGTAATCTTCACCTTCTTTTCCAATTACAGCAATAATTGCATCAATAGGAACGCCTTTACCTTCTTCAATACCAATGTACAATATGGTCCCTTGTTCGTACGATTCAAGGTCCATGGTTGCTTTGTCGGTTTCTACCTCTGCAAGTACATCGCCACTTTTTACTTTGTCGCCAACTTTAACATGCCATTTAGCCAATACCCCTTCAGTCATGGTATCGCTCATCTTAGGCATTCTAACTACTTCAGCCATTATATATCTTTAATTGAAATCTTAATATTATTAGTCCGTTACGTAAGGATAATCCTGTTGCATGTATACATCTTTGTATAATTCAGATGCTTCAGGCCAAGGAGATTCTTCTGCAAATTTAACAGCCTGATCTACGGTTGCTTTCACACGTGCTTCTACTTCTTCGATCCAGGCCTGATCTGCATACTTTTCTTTGAGAATGGTTTCTCTTGCATGCTCTACAGGGTCTTTTGCTTTATAGTCTTCTAATTCTTCTTTCGTACGGTATTTTGCCGGATCAGACATCGAATGACCACGGTAACGATAAGTTCTCATTTCCAGGAAAGTTGGTCCTTCACCACGACGTGCGCGTTGAAGTGCTTCGTCCATTGCATTGTGTACAGCAACCGGATCCATTCCGTCTACAGGTGCACAAGGCATATCAAAACCCAATCCTATTTTATAAATATCGGTCATGTTGGTTGTACGTTGTACCGAAGTACCCATGGCATAACCATTGTTTTCACAAATAAAAACAACCGGTAATTTCCACAGCATAGCCATGTTAAAGGTTTCGTTTAATGCACCCTGGCGCACTGCACCATCGCCCATATAACAAATGTTAACATTATCTGTTCCCTTATACTTTTCTGCAAATGCAACACCAGCACCTAAAGGAATCTGACCACCAACAATACCATGACCGCCATAAAAATTATGTTCCTTGCTAAACAAGTGCATGGATCCGCCTTTGCCTTTTGAGCAACCGGTCGCTTTACCATACATTTCTGCCATAATGCTATCGGCACTTACGCCCAAAGCAAGCGCATGCGCATGATCGCGATAAGTAGTAATCATTGAATCACCTTTCTGCATGGCAGATATAGCACCTGCAACTACAGCTTCCTGTCCAATGTATAAATGACAGAAGCCACGTATTTTTTGTTGTCCGTATAACTGGCCTGTTTTTTCTTCGAACTTGCGCATCAGCAACATCGACTCAAACCACTTTAACCAGGTATCTTTATTTATTTCTACTGCACTCATTTCTTGGTATTTGTTTTTTGCGACAGCAAATCTAATTTTTTATTGGAATAAAATGAAGTATTTAGTGTAAAATGAACACCACGTTTTAGAAAAATGTTAATAACTTTCACTTTTTAACATCTAACATTTGGATAACATTTGTATAATTAATACTTTTGGCAAGCAACAATAAGCCCATGTGGTGTACGTTAATGTGTAAGTGAAGTACCCAAACATAACAGTATAACATGATTAAAAAAATTTTGTTTTCATCCCTAATTGCTATTTGCACGCTCCAGGCTGCATTTGCGCAAACAAAAACAAAAGAAGCCGCTAAAGAATTAAATGATCCCGACAACCTTGCATCTCAATATTTTTCGCAGGTGATGGGTGTAGCGGTAGATGCGACATCAAACTTAAAACTCTATAAATTTATTTACGAATGGATCGGAACACCATACAGTTATGGTGGAAATACCAAAAAAGGTATCGACTGTTCAGCTTTTACAAAAGCAATCTACGATAAAGTTTTCAACACAACCATCAGACGCAACTCGCGCGATATTTTCAGCATGGTTGACCCCCTTTCTAAAGAAGATTTAAAAGAAGGCGATCTGGTTTTCTTCAAAATAAAAAGCAAAAGTATTTCACATGTGGGTATTTATTTGGGTGATAACCGTTTTGCACATGCTTCGAGCTCGCGTGGGGTGGTAATCAGCAACCTGAATGAACCTTATTACAGCCGTTATTTTTATAAAGGTGGCCGTATACTGGAATCGTTTAAGAAGGATTTTACAGTAGAGTAAAATTTATACAGAACTCAAAATATACAATCCTCCTTCAGTTATCTGGGAGGATTTTTTTATGGAATGAAATTTATTACAAACATTATCTTAATCGTTTCTGCGGTGGCCGTTATTGGTTGCGGAAACAACAACGCCCAGGTAGTAACTCAAAAACCCGCAGATACGGTTGAGCGAAAAATAAAAGACACCATCTCCATCGCTGCCGTTGGCGACATTATGCTCGGATCGGCCTTTCCGTCTGTATCCAACCTGCCCCCAGACGACGCGGTAAATAGTTTCCAGGCAGTAGACAGCCTGCTCAAAGGCGATATTGTTTTCGGAAACCTGGAAGGCTGCTTTTTAAATTCAGGAAATTCCAATAAATGCAAGGGCATCAATCCAAACAGTTGCTTTGCATTCCGCATGCCCGACCGCTATGCCGCCATTTATAAAAAAGCCGGCTTTAACCTCCTTAGCATTGCCAACAACCATGTAGGCGATTTCGATTCGAGGGGCCGTAAAAATACGGCACGCCTGCTCGATTCCCTGCAAATTCACTATGCAGGCCAACTGAACAAACCCTTCGAAATATTTGAAAAAGACAGCATTAAATATGCATTTTGTGCTTTTGCCCCGAATGAGAATACAGTATCCATTAAAGACATTGAGGGCGCCAAAGAACTGGTAGCCAAACTCAAAGGCATGGCCGATATTGTGATTGTTTCCTTTCACGGAGGAGGCGAGGGTGCACGTTTTGAACATGTAACGCGCCAGACAGAAATATTCTACAACGAAAACAGGGGCAATGTATATGCGTTTGCACACGCGGTAATTGATGCGGGAGCTGATGTGGTATTGGGTCATGGGCCGCATGTAACCCGGGCGGTAGAAGTATATAAAAATAAATTTATTGCGTACAGCCTCGGTAATTTTTGTACATACGGCATGTTTAGCCTGGGCGGCCCGAACGGATTTGCACCGCTGCTTCAGTTAAAAATAAATGCACAGGGCGATTTCCTTTACGCAGATGTGGTATCGGTAAAACAGGATAAGATTAACCGTTTAACAGTAGACCGTAATAATACAGCCTTTAACAAAATAAAGACACTTACAGACGCTGATTTTCCCGGACATAACCTTAAATTTGAAAACAACAGCATCAAACTGAAAGATTAAGTATGAAAAAAGGAATTCTGCTGCATTACATCATCTGCATCAGCGCAGTTTTACTGGTATTTGCAGCCGCTTATTATATAACGGTCAACCCCAAAAATCTCATCTCTGCAGGCATCATCATTATAGCGGGCTCGCTGGTTGCTTTCAGCCAGTATATGATTATCAAATCTAAAAGATAAGAACTGTAAACGGTTTTATCAGCCAGTACAAGAATGCATTTTATTGTATCCTTACTTAAATTTCGTTGTAGGAGTTTTTAATTAACCCCACACCCGTAAGAAAGAAAAGGAAGCCGGTTATTCCGTATACCACCAATGTAGAGACTGCCTGGTTTAAATAAAGGAAGCCATAACCGGTATAGATTAGCCCGGCTACACCAAAAATGGTTAAAATTATTCCAAAAACGCGTACAGGTTTCATGCTTATACCTTTTCGATAAAGACAAAACACATGTTATTTTTGTTTTGGTGTGAAATAAAAAAGCCTGTTCCAACAGGAACAGGCTTTCTATCATAAATTTACATGTGTATTACCAAACACCCAAACGGTCGGCTGGTGCAACATACATTTTTGCAGTTGCCGGAATGTTAAACGCTTTGTAAAAAGCTTCCATGTTGTAAACAGGTCCGTTTACGCGGAACATTTCCGGGCTATGCGGATCTGTTTTTAACCGTACACGCATGCTTTCATCGCGGTCTTTAATTCTCCATACCTGGGCAAAACTCAGGAAGAAGCGCTGGTCTGCTGTAAATCCATCTATTTTTTTATCATCTTTTTTACCTTGTTCTGTTAATTTAAATGCATCGTAAGCGATGTTTAAACCACCAATATCGGCAAGATTTTCGCCCAGGGTTAAAGAACCATTTACATGTTGATTGTCTAAAAGCGAGAACTTACTATAAAACGCAGCTACCTTATCCGCCTTGGTTTTAAATTTATCAGCATCGGCTTTTGTCCACCAGTCTTTCAGGTTTCCATCTGCATCGTACTGACGACCCTGGTCATCAAAGCCATGGGTCATTTCGTGGCCGATAACCGCACCAATAGCACCATAATTAATGGCATCATCGGCATTAAAATCAAAGAAAGGAAACTGTAAAATACCTGCCGGGAAAACGATTTCATTAAATGAAGGGTTGTAGTAAGCATTTACCGTTGGCGGTGTCATACCCCACTCGGTTTTATCAACCGCTTTACCCAGTTTACCGGTCATTTCTTTATATGCATGTTTACTGGCAGATTGCAGGTTTGCATAATAGGTATCTTTAGAAATTTCTACGTCGTCGTATTTTTTCCATTTATCCGGGTAACCGATTTTTTTAATAAAGGCATTTAGCTTCTCGATGGCTTTTTGCTTGGTTTCCGGGCTCATCCAGTCTACCTTTTTGATCCGCTCTTCGTATACCTTCTGAAGGTTATTTACCAGCGTAAGCATTCTCTTTTTTGCCTCCGGCTTAAAGTACTGCTCTGCATAAAGCTGTCCCAGTAGCTCGCCCAGGTTTCTGTCGGTGCTGTTCACAATTGCTTTCCAGCGCTCTGTAGGCGCCTGCTGTCCGTTAAGTGTTTTACCAAAGAAATCAAAACGGGCTGCTCTGAAACCGCTGTTTAGCGCATTGGCCGAACCATTCAAAGCATCGAATTTCAGCTTCTGTTTCCAGATGTCGATCGGCTCTGTTTTAATCAGGGTGTTTAACGCCTGGTAGTATTTAGGTTGTGCCACCAGGATGGTATCTGTTTTTAACAGCAGTTTACCGAGTACATCTTTCCAGTTGATGTTTGGTGTTTGTTTCTGAAAATCGGCTACCAGAAATTTATTGTAATTTTTCTGCGGATCGCGCAGTTCTACCGGTGTAGAATGCGATTGCGCAATTTTAGTTTCGAGGGCCACAATGTTGGCGGCATATTTTGCTGCATTGGCAGAATCACCGGCCAGTGTAAACAAACGGGTAATATATTTTACATATGCTTCTCTGATTTTCTTTGCTTTATCATCCTGATCGAGGTAGTAACTTCTTTCAGGCAGGTTGATCCCGCCCTGTGAGAAATTCACGGCATTTTTAGAACTGATCTTATCATCCGGCCCTACGTAAAAATCGAGCAAATCGCCATCGCCATCTTTATAGCCGTTGGCAACAAACGAAATCAGGTCCTGATCATTTTTAATGGCATCAATTTTTGCCAGCAGGGGTTTTACAGGTGTAACGCCCAATTTTTCAATGGTTACGGTATCCATGCCACTGCGGTAAAAATCACCTACCTTTTGTTCAGCACTTCCTTTAGAAGCGTTTGCTTTAGACGCTGTTTCTAAAATGTTGTTGAGGTGTTTCAGGTTATCGTTGTATAGCGTATAAAAGGATCCCCAGCCTGTTTCTGTTTTGGGAATCTGTGTTTCTTTTAGCCATTTACCATTGGCATATAAAAAGAAATTGTCTCCCGGTTTAACCGTTGTATCCAT
>JASLGV010000138.1 GCA_030149995.1 Pedobacter sp. | reverse complement strand
CCATTGGCGAACAGACTTCAGGTGCCGATGGGGATGAAAAATACCTCCGTATTCCCGGTAATTATCCTATTTATTTTACAGGTAACGCCATTTATTATCCTGATGGAATTTCTGCCCAGGGAAAAGGCGTAAGGTTAAATAAAATTATTCATCCGGCACCATCCGATATCCTTTCCGGAGAAGATACCATATTAAAATATGCTATACGGGAAATTGAACGATAAACAACAACACAGATAAAAATAAAATTTATGAAAAAGCAATTTTTGTTGATATTATGGATGTTTACAACACTTTGTTTGGAAGCGAAGACTGGTTTTGATTTAAGTGGTAAAGAAGATAGCGTAAAGAATTATTTGCGCACTGCTTTAAATTTAATGAAGAAAAGATCGGTAAATACGCATAAAGTAAACTGGGACCAGATTTATGCAGAAGCGTACCGGGCTGCTAACGGAGCAAAAACCATTAGAGATGTATATCCGGTAATTGTTCAGGCGCTGAATAAACTTGAAGACTCGCATTCTAAATTTTTTCCACCCGAAGCGGTTAAAAATTATACGATGGGCTATAAAGCAACAGGACAGCCATTTCCGGAAATAAAGGCCGGGCTTTTAAAAGCCGGATATGCATTTATTTCTATGCCATCATTTTACAGCTATAATTTTGCCGAATGGAATGCTTTTGCAGATACTTTCAGAGAACAGGTAAAAAAATTAGAAAAGCAGAAACCGTTTGGTTGGATAATTGATTTGAGGGATAATGATGGCGGTATGCTGGCGCCAATGTATGCTGCATTGGCACCGTTTGTTGATCGGGAGCAGGCAATTGGCTGGAAAGATGGAGCAGGCAAAAATCACTTTATAACCTACCGCAACAATCGCTTGCAGGAGGACAAAGTAATTACACATTTATTTATGCTTACGAACGGGGAATTAAAAATAAGAAAAAAGCCGGTTGTGGTACTAATGAACCGTAAAACAGCCAGTAGCGGAGAGTTTGCTGCAGCTTTGTTTGCAGGACAAAAAAATGTAACCTTTATAGGAACAGCAAGTAATGGCCTCACGTCTTCCAATCAGGAACATAAATTGGCCGACGGTGCTTTTCTGGTACTTACCGAAGGAAAGCTGATTGACCGGAATCAACACGAATATGCAACGATGGGCGAGGGGTTACAGCCCGATGTCAGCCTTGAAAACCTTATAGATGATGCAAAACATAATGATAAGTTGTATATGGAAAAAGCCATTGAAATATTAAATCAAAAAAGAAGCCCCTTAAAACCAAAGGTTAAGGGGCTATAATTTAAAATGGCTGTTATTAAGATTGGTCGATTGCGGCCAATCCATAATGTAAGGCCGCCACATGCAGGGCTTGTGCAATCTTATTTTCCTTAAGAAGCTGTTTTACCTCATCAACGGTGTATTCTTCTACGTTCAGAATTTCATGCTCATCCAAATGCTGGCTTTGTGTTTTAACGCCGCCGGTTAGCAGGTAGCTGAATGTTTTATTGGTAGAGGTAGCTGGATTTGGATACAACACTGCCAATGGAGTACAGGTTTTAAATGTGTAACCGGTTTCTTCCTGTAACTCGCGTTTAACCGCAAATTCAGGTGTTTCATCTCCATCAATTACACCGCCCGGAATTTCGAGCGAGATGATATCGGCACCATGGCGATATTGTCTTACCAGGATAATTTTTCCTTCTTCGGTTAAAGCAATGGCATTTACCCAGTTGGGGTATTCAAGTACGTAATAATCATCTTTAATGGCACCGCCCTGCAACTCGCAGGTATCTACCCTCAGGGTAGCCCATTTCTCTCTTACTAAATATTTTGAGGCAATTTTTCGCCACTTTAAGATTTCCATAAATCGGGTTATAAATATTGTTGTATAATTTCCTGACGATGGAAATTAACAAGGTGTACAATTTTGTGTTTATCAGACAGAAGCTGATAAATAAGGTTTAGCTTGGGGGCAATAAGTTTGTTTTTATCCTCACTTATTCCAAGCTCATAGTATAGAAACTCACTGAGCGAATCGAGTTTCTCGGCCGGCAGTTCCTGGTTGTTTAGCCATTCTTCAAAAAGGGCAAGCTTTGGCTCATCAATAATGTTTACAGGAAGTGTAAAAGCATTTTCCATGGTTTCATTAAACAAGCTGTTTGCTTCTGCTAATTTTCCTTCGAGTTTAAGCTCCATAATCCGGTTCAGGATCTGGGCCAGTTTTTGTATTTCGGCAGTGATTAAATCTTTTCTATACACGGTATTACAGTTAAAGGTAAGTTTTACAGGCTTTTGCTGAGTTGAATGGTGTTTGCACTGGCTTACCAGCTTCCGCTGGAACCGCCGCCGCCAAAACTGCCGCCGCCAAAGCCTCCAAAACCACCACCGCCTCCACCAGAAGAGCCGCCACCCCAGCCACCGCCGCGGTTGCCGCCACCTCCAAAAAGAAGCGCCCAGAACAGTGCATTGGATGCACCACGTCCGCCAATGATCTCGTTGTTTCCACCTCCGCCTTTTTTAAGGATGATGATTACGATGATGATAATAATCACAATGATTACAATACTCACATCATCGCGGTCTTTAATTACGCGGGGTTTATCGTTTTTATACTCACCTTTTGTGTATTTGATAATCGAGGTCGTACCTGCATCCAGTCCGCCGTAATAATCGCCGCTTTTAAAATAAGGCTTTATATCATTTTCGATAATACGTTTTGCATATACATCCGGCAGGGCACCTTCCAGTCCATATCCCGTTTGAATGGAGATTTTCCGGTCGCCAATGGCTACAACGATCATAATGCCGTTGTTTTTGCCCGAGTGGCCAACTCCCCATTTCCGGCCCAGTTCTACTGCATATTCGTTGATGTCGTAATCACCAACCGATTTTAAGATGGCGATGGCAATCTGTGTAGAGGTCGAATCGTCGAAAGCAACCAGCTTTTGTTCGAGGTTATTTTTCTGGACTTGTGTGAGGGTTCCGGTATAATCGTTAACCAGTGTGGAAGGTTTCTGTGGGAAATCCTGCGCAAAAGCAACCGAGAAAAACAGGCCGAACAGAGATAAAAAAAAGAATCTTTTCATTTACAATGATTTTTTGATTGTGAAAACCGCATCAGCCAGCTGTATGGTGGCATTAAGCCAATTCAGTTTCATCATTTATTTTGTTTCTTCGCCATCCATAAAAATGATATCATTGGGTAATTCATTGATATCGTCGCTTTGATAAGGGAAGTAGGTAGCCAGCTTTTCGCCGGCCAGGGCAACGCCTGCTACAATACCATCGGCCAGGTTGCCCGAAGCAAAGTGTGCAGACATGGCAACTTTTGTGGTTTCCCAGAAATTTTCAGGAACCACCCTGTTGATACCACTATCGCCCACAATGGCAAATTTCTGATCTGCATAAGCCAGGTAAATCAAAACTCCGTTGTGCTGTTTGGTTTTATCCATATCCAGCTTGGCAAAATAACCAATGGCTTTTTCGTATGCATCGCCCGCACAATGTTTATCTATTGCAATTCTGATTTCGCCAGAAGTGGCCAGTTCCGCTTCTGCAATTGCTTTGGTAATTTTATCTTGTTCAATATCTGAAAATAACGACATGTTTTAATTTTTAAAATGAATTAAAAAGGGTAACAGATGCTTACATACATAAACATGCATTACCCCTTAAACGTATAATCAATAAAATTAAAATTCTACTTTTGGCGCATCTTTAGCTGCGGCATCTGCTTCAAAATAACCTTTTGGTTTAAAGCCAAACATACCAGCCGTTAAATTGGTTGGAAATGACCTGATCTTACTGTTGTATTCCTGTACAGCGTCGTTAAAATCTTTACGAGCAACGGTAATCCTGTTTTCGGTGCTCTCTAACTGCGCAGATAAATCGCTGAATTGTTGTGTGGCACGTAATTCCGGATAGTTTTCTGTAATGGATAATAGTTTGCCTAAAGCCTGACTTAACTGGCCTTGTGCAGCCTGGTATTTTTGAATATTTTCTGGTGATAAATCATCTGCATTTACAGTCATTTGCGTTGCTTTGGCTCTTGCCTCCACTACAGCAGTTAAAGTACCTTGTTCAAATTTGGCCGCACCCTTAACGGTATTAACAAGGTTTGGAATTAAATCTGCCCTGCGTTGATATTGCGTTTGAACAGTTCCCCATTTAGATTTAACGTTCTCATCCAGTTTAACCATGCTGTTGTATCCGCAAGAACTTAATGTGGTTACAGCGATCACGGCTGCTAAAATTCCAAATACTAATTTTTTCATTTTTCTTTTTTTGTTTTAAGGTATAAACAAATTGAATTTGTGTTCAATTTACGAATTAGATATCAAATTACATGCCTTTGTTACATTTTCTGCTATCACCTGACAGTTTGTGCCTGATTATCAATTAAAGAATTGCCATTCTTTGAAAACAGGCGCTGGCGCTTAGATCCTGAAAGATTTTTCTATGCCCAAAATGTCAGTTAACCCGGAATAAACCTGTTGGAGTTTTAATTTGTATGCTTCAACCGAACTTGTTTTTGTGTTTTTTGTTCTGTAGTGGAGTCGTTAATGATGTATTTGTATTCAGAATTTTGATGTACCTTTGTATTGGTTTTATTCAGGATAAAAACCTGACTGTTAAAATATGCAAAAGACAATCGAAATTACCTTGTTGCCGCACCAGGCCACAGAAACAGCTGTTATAAAGCAAAAACTTGCCGACGCTTTGAAAATTCCATTGGTTAAGCTCAGTGGTTTTGAAATCCTTAAAAGATCTATTGATGCGCGCTCCCGAAAAGTAGTTTATAGATTACAGGTAAATGTTTATGTAGATGAGCTGCCGGCTACGCAGGATGATCACATTCAGTATCCGAATGTGGCGAATGCAAGGCCAGTTATTATTGTGGGCGCCGGACCGGCTGGATTATTTGCCGCTTTGCAGTGCATAGAGAATGGTTTAAAGCCTGTAATTGTAGAGCGTGGAAAAGATGTTAA
>JASLGV010000111.1 GCA_030149995.1 Pedobacter sp. | reverse complement strand
CTCTATGCAAATAAAAAAGAAAAGCTCCAGCAAAGTGTAAACAACTACCTGAGTAATAAAGACTACAACTATGTCATTACCAATATAAATTTAAGCCCTTTAGATAATTACGATAAAGAAATTACAGCAAATTATCAGGTTAACTTTAAAAACCGTGTAAACATTTTTAACGATGTTTATTACATTAATTTAGATAATGACAAAGAATATGATAATTTTTTAATTGATACTTTAAAACGGGTACACGATGTATGGCTACCATACAAATCAAATATTCAGTCAGAAATTGAACTGAAGATTCCGGATCATTATAAAATAGAAAACAAGCCAGACGATCTGTTAATAAAAACCAATGATTATCTATTTTCCATTACCTACCAAATACGGAATGATAAACTTGTATATAAAAAAACAATTAAAATTATAAACCCAATCATTAAGAAATCAAATTTCAATAGCTGGAACAGCGATATTAAAAAACTCACACAAAATTATTCAGAAACAATTACCCTAAAACCAACTTCTTAAATGAACCCAAAAATTACGTTCTTAATATTCTTTATTCTACCGATTACCATTTTTGCTCAAAGCAAATCATCTTATAATCAAAAAGCAGCTGAAATCAGAAAAACAGTTTGGGAGAAAAGAGACCCGATTTTTGATTCGAACATAGTACCTGAAAATTATGCCGGTGAAAGTGCCGTTGTACTTGCCCGAAGTTTTGACGTGCAAAGCAGCGCCAATACGCGGTTCAAATTTATGGTTATAACGGCCGGTGTTGTTGCCCAATCAAATAAAACCACTATTTACAGAGAGAAAGTAAAAATTAATGATAAAGTTGCGCTTGAAAAATTCTCCACTCTTGAATATGAAAAAATTATAGACAAAACAACTTCAGTATATCTTATTAGCTTAAAAAATAAGAAGGAAGTATTTGTTGGAATAAAAATTATAAAACCCGACGGAAAAGAGGTCGTTGTAAACACAGATGAGGAAGTAATATTTGAGAATAATAAAAAAGGTAAATCCGGAAAGCTTGCAGTTTCCAATCTGCAGGTTGGCGATATTATTGATTACTACATCAGCACAATTAAAGTAAAAGAAGGCGTACAGGACGAAGACGATAACAATTATACTTTTCTATTAGCGGATGAATACCCTGTATTGAATTATGTATATAAATTTCAATACAACAAGAAAATCCGTCCTTTATTCATGGTAGCAAATGGTGCAAATCAACCCGAGCAAATAACTGCTGGAGACGATCAGATAATTACGTTTAAAGGAAAAAACATGCCAAAGTTTAATGCAGAAATCTGGACTTCACCTTATCGGGAGTTTCCATATTTCAGTGTTTCGGCATCTTCATCCAATCAACTCGACCTGGCTTTAAATCCAATAAGCCGGCTTACTAAAATAGATCCAAAATTATCTCGGTTGGATAATTACATCAGTAATTTTCAAAAAAGGTTTAACACCAATTACATTACGTATCGTGAAGAGGTTGCAGATAAGACAAAATCTTATTTCAAATCGTCTAAAACAATTAAAAGTTTGCCATTAGACAGTACCATGAAGGTTTTTTATAACATCTGGAAATTTAACACCTTTTGTTATTATGATGGTAAAGATTATGACATCAATCCGGAAAAAAACCATACAACAGCCAATAGTAAAAATAATACCGTATCCATTTGCCGGATGTTATGTGAAATGGAAATTCCACATGATATCTTAATTGCTTCTTCTAAGTTTTCCAATACGCTGGACAATGTGTTTGATCCCGACGATTTTGGAGCATTGATCAGAATAAATGGACCAAGCCCTATATATCTGTGTTTTGATAAGATTACCACAAATTTCAATGAAATTCCAGCTTATTTTCAGGGAGAGAAAGCAATTGTTTTAACTCCAAAAAGACGTGGCGAACGTAATTACACTTTTACGCAATCAGAAACAGTTATCCCTGTGAGTGCAGCAGAAGATAACGAATTAACGGAGGATTTGAATGTTAATTTTATCGCCAATGATATGCAAAAATTAAGCATTACACGTTCCGTTAAAGAGAAGGGTTCTGAACGTACTTCTGATCAATTAGACCTGCTTTTGTTAGAGGATATGGATAATGAATTGATGAATTATGTGCACGGCGACTTATTAAAAAAGCGTTTTGATAAGGATGCCAAAAATGTATCCAATGCTTATGAAATTGCTTTTAATGGTGCCAGAAAAAATGTGAAAAAAAATTTCACGGCTCATTTAACGGACCAATACGGCACAGAACCTAAAGATGTTACCAATTTTAAAATAATAAACAGTGGTTTATTTAACCCTTATTTTGAGTTTCAGAGTTCATTTATTCTGGAAAATTTAGTAAATAAAGCCGGTAATAATTACATGTTAAACATAGGAAAGCTTATAGGCGAAATTTACACCGTTGAACCTGAACATCGCAACCGGTTAACCCATATTTATATGCCTACAGCGCGTAGCTTAAATTATAACATTAGCTTAAATATACCAAAAGGGTATAAAATTTCGGGTGCTAAAGAACTTAATGCAACTAAAAATACATCTGCCGGTACGTTTAGTGTATCCACAACCCTTACAGCAGAAAAACTACTTATTAATGTAAAAAGGTTGTATACTAAAGCAAATATGAATAAAAGTGAATGGAATGAAGTGACCTCATTAATAGATGCAGCTGCCATCTTTTCTGAAGCCAAAATACTATTGGAAAAAGTAAATTAAAATCCCGGTTAAATTATTACACCTTCAGCAATGTGTTAAATCTTTACTGAAGGTGTAATTATAACTTAACAACCCTAAGGCAATTTTTTGAAAATATTTGCCACCACAGCTGGTATATCCTCTACTGCCTTCTGCGGATTATCAATCTCCCCTTCTGCCCAGCCTCTCCAGATCAGTTTGGAAGTTTTACGTTCAACAATATCAATTACAATGCTTCCTTCTTTAATCTGCATATGGCGGGCTCTGTTACCAACATATACTGGTAAAGGATTGGTGTAGCTGTAGTAATAAACAGCTCTTCCCCTGTAATAAGAAACCCGTGGCATTAGTCTGGCCGGCGGGTTGTAATAAACCGGATCATTATAAGTTACATTTTCTTTGTTCACATCTGCCGTATACCGGATCAGCAGGTCGGGCTGGGCATTGTCGAGTTTAAACCCGCGCTTGTTCATTTCGGCGCTTGCCGCATCTACAATCTTATCGGCCGCAATGTCGTTGTCGTAAGCAGATTTTTTACCCGAAGTTGCCTCGGGAATCCAGGCATAAGTACTGTAATGACTTGTATTAACCGGTTTGTTGCTAACCGAATAATAATCATAAGAAGAGCAGCCTGTAAAAACAAGCACAACACTCAGCAGAAAAAATATCTTTTTCATAACCAATATTTTAGACACCATTAAGCCATAAGAATATCCATAACTTAATGATAAGTTAAAAACATTTCATCTCTGAGAATGTTTTGTTATGGATACCGAAAAAACATAAATAACCTCCTAATATTCATTAACTTAAAAAAACAAAACACCATGTCAAACGAAAATCAAAACCCGGAAGCTGAAAAAGGTTTTTTAGATAACCTGAAAAATAAATTTGAAGACTTTAAAGATAAGGCTTCAGACACCTTCGACGACTTAAAGGAACAGGCCTCAGATAAGTGGGACAACCTGAGCGACCAGGCCAAAGCTGCTGCCGCCAATGCGAAGGTAGAATTTAATGAACTGAAAGATAAGGTTTCTGATAAATGGGACGATGTAACTAAAAAAGACCAGCAGGAACCAGATACGTTGGACAATCTTAAAAATAAGGCTGCACACGAACTGGATAATTTAAGCGACGAGGCAAAAGCCACCGCAGCCAATGCAAAAGTGGAATTGAATAACCTGAAAGATCAGGCTTCAAATGCCTGGGATGACCTGAAAAAACCGGAATAATGCACATTCAAATCAGATTCAAAAACTTTTCACCCTGTTAAAATGTTAATCACATAATTAAAATCAGTAACATGAAAAGAAATGCAACAGCCGTTTGGCAAGGATCCGGTAAGGAAGGTAAAGGTAATTTAACCACGCAGAGTACAACACTCAGCAATACACAATATTCTTTTAACTCGCGCTTTGCTGAGGGTGTAGGAACCAACCCTGAAGAATTAATTGCCGCTGCCCACGCAGGCTGCTTTACGATGAAATTATCTTTTAATATTGACGAAGCCGGCTTTAAAGCGGATAAGCTGGAAACAAAATGCGATATTAATTTCGATACTGCACAAGGCGCAATTGTAGAATCACACCTTACCTTACACGCTACCGTACCGGGAATATCAAAAGAAAAGTTTGATGAATTGGTGGCCGATGCAGAAAAAAACTGCCCGATTTCTAAATTATTAAACACCAAAATAACGGTAGATGCAACGCTTGCTTAAGCAACAGAGCTACATTTACCAAAACAGCTTTTTGAGATTAACCTCAAAAAGCTGTTTTCGTTTATAAGATATTTTTTAGATGGTATATTTACCCACAATTGGCATTCGGCGCCCCATGCCAAACGCCTTAGGCGAAACTCTTAAAATTGGCGGGGTTTGATACCGTTTAAATTCGGCCGTATTCACCATTTTAAGAATCCTTTTTACCAGCTGTTCTTCATAACCCTGGGCAATAATGCTTGCAGCATCCTGCTTACGCTCTATGTGCTGATATAAAACGGCATCCAGTACATCGTATTCCGGTAAAGAATCAGAATCCTTCTGATCTGGCCTTAACTCTGCCGATGGGGGTTTAACAATGGTATTAACCGGAATCAGTTCGCGTTCCTGGTTAATATACCGGGCCAGTTCAAAAACCTGTGTTTTATATACATCGCCAATTACGCTGATGGCTCCGCACATATCTCCGTATAAAGTACCATATCCAACGGCACATTCGCTTTTATTTGATGTATTTAGCAGAATATAGCCAAACTTATTACTCATGGCCATTACCACTGTGCCACGGATACGGGCCTGGATATTTTCTTCCGTCAGGTTAAACGGCAATCCTTTAAAGCTATTGGCCAGCATATGATCGAAGGCGGTTGCCGCTTCTTTAATCGGAACAATTTCGTGCATACAGCCAAAATTCTCAACCAGATCAAGCGCATCCTGTACAGAGTGATCGGAAGAAAATTTGGAAGGCATTAAAACGGCCATTACATTTTCGGCCCCCAGGGCACGACAGGCCAGTGCACATACAACGGCCGAGTCTATACCACCCGATAAACCAAGCACCGCTTTTGTAAAACCCGATTTTTGAAAGTAATCCTGAATACCTAAAATTAAGGCATCGTGTATCTGTTCAATATCGGTATCCCTTGCAGGTGCCGGATATTTATTCTTAACATTTTCAATTTCATCCAGTTCAAAAACCTGTAAATCTTCTTCAAAATACTTCATTTCGGCTTTCATGCTGCCCGCTGCATCAAACACCAGCGAACCGCCATCAAAGATCAGTTCTGTTTGCGCACCTACCTGGTTTACATAAAATAAAGCCATTCCGTATTTCTTTGCATTTTCAGCCAGTACCTGTATGCGTTCTTCATCATGGCGGTACGTAAATGGCGAGGCAGCAATGTTAATCATCAGATCGGGCTGTTCCTTTATCAGCACATCCATCGGGTTGGAAACATATAAAGGATGGTCGTTGATGTTCCAGAGATCTTCACAAATGGTTAAAGCAATTTTCTTTCCTTTAAATTCAATGCAATTAAAATTTCTGCCAGGTTCAAAATAACGGTATTCGTCAAAAACATCGTACGTTGGTAACAAGGCTTTTTTTACCACCGATTTGATCTGACCATTTTCTATAAAGTAAGCTGCATTAAAAAGATCCTTTCCTTCTGCAACCTCATTTTTTACCGGCAAGCCAATGATGCAGGCTATATCTGTGCAATGTCTTGCAATTTCGTGTGCAGCTTGTTCGCACTGCGCAATAAAAGAATCGAATTCTAAAAAATCGCGTGGTGGATAGCCGCAAACAGCCAGTTCTGCAAAGACCACCAGTTCTGCTCCTTTTTCTTTGGCCAGCAACACATGCTCAATGATTTTCTTCGTATTTGCTTCAAAATTACCAATGTGGTAATTCAGTTGTGCCAATGCTATTTTCATCAGAAGTAAATTTATTTATGGATATAAACAATAGCCGGAAGTTTGTGTTTTAAAACCCGGTTTTAGAAAAACAGTCCCAGGTTTAAGGCCATATAATGGTTTTTTACATTTTTAGTCTTATCGGTAACCACGTTGGTAAAACCATTGTTCAGGGTAAGCCCAACGGTTAAACTGGTACTGGTAGCCACATCAAATTCGCCACCGCCACCAACAATAAGTCCGGCACGGTAAAAACGTGTATAATTACCAATTCCCTGTCCTTCTATACGCTCGCCATTTGGCAATACCGCGTTCTGCTTGGCCGAAATTTTAAAATCGTTTGAAAGACCAAATTGACCATACCACCTTACTTCGCCCATTTTGTTGGTTTTAAGTTTAATGGTTAAAGGAATTTCTATATACTGCATCCGGTATTTCAGGTCGTATGCATTGGGGTTGGAAGTGTTTTTTAAAGATTGGTAGGGAGCTACGTCTACCTCTGTACTTTTGCCGTTAATGGTGGTAATTGTAAAGCTGGTTGCAAAGCTGTAATTAGGGGCAAAGTTAAAATCGCCCATTAAACCATACGAGAAACCAAGTGCAATACCATTTGACTTGCCTTGCTCCGGACTGATCCAGCCAAAAGTTGGCGTAGCCGTTAAGCCGAGCCTGAAATCATAATCTTTACCTAAAAAATTTTGCGCCCAAAGTCCTGTACTAAAAAAAGTTAAAATTAAAATCGTGATTATTTTTTTCATGCTTTATCTGATTATATTTGTTCTACATGATGTACAACGTTAATAAAAAGCAAATCTATTTATTTTTTCTTCTTGCTACCATATTTATTTCCTGTAAAGAGCGTAAACGGCCGGATGTAGGTAATATCAATGTCAACATTCAGATTGAACGTTTTGACCAGGCGCTGTATGCCGGCAAAGGAAAAAATCTGAACCAGACAGATGCCAGCTTAAACCGACAGTTTGGTCGCTTTTATGATGATTACATTCACCGCATGGTGGGCGCACCCGAATACAGCAATACCGAAGTTTTAAATACTTTATATACAGATCCGGCATACACCAATCTAACAAAAGACATTGACAGTGTATTTCCCAACCTGAAAGCCCCGGAAAAAGACCTGACCGAAACCTTTAAATACATTAAATATTACTATCCCAAAATCAAGGTACCAAGATTTATTTCCTTTGTATCGGGCTTTGCTTATCAGGTTCCCGTTGGAGATGATTATATAGGTATAGGGCTGGATATGTTTTTGGGCAGCAACAATAATTTTTACAAGAGCATTGTAGAAAGTGTTCCCCTGTATTTATCCAGACGGTTTACCCCCGAAAACATGGTTACACGCGTAACAGAAACCTATGCACACGAGGAGTTGTTTCCCGAACCGGATGATGACCGTACCTTATTATCTAAAATGATTTTTCAGGGTAAAATCCTGTACTTCCTGGACCAGGTACTTCCCGAAAAAACTACCGATGCCCTTAAAATTGGGTATACACCTGAACAACTGGGCTGGTGCCAGAATTTTGAAGGCGATATATGGGCGTATTTTATGGAGAATAATTTTCTGTACGAAAGTGATTATCATAAAATACAGGTTTTTCTTTCTGAGGGTCCTTTTACGCCCGGACTGGGCGAAAACAGGGAATCTGCACCCAAGCTCGGTGTCTGGACCGGTTGGCAGATTGTTCGTAAATATATGAAAGAGCATCCGGAAGTGAGCCTGCAACAACTTATGCAGGAACAGGATGCACAGAAGATTTTAACACAGTCTAAGTACAAACCCAAGCAGAAAAAATAATTCAGTACGGTTTATTCCAATTACATCTAAATCTACATACATGAAAGTAGGCATTGTATTATCAGGCGGCGGTATCAGAGGGATTGCTCACTTGGGGGTTTTAAAAGCCTTCAGCAATTTCGGTATCCAGTTTTCCCAGATCAGCGGTACAAGTGCTGGTGCCATTGCCGGTGCCTTTTATGCAGCGGGTATTGATCCGCAGGAAGGATTAAATATTTTCCTGAAAACAAGGCTGTGGAAATTTGTACGCCCGGCTGTGGGTACGCTCGGATTGATTAACATTGAAAATACTTCCAAAATATTAAAGGAATATTTTCCGGACGATTCTTTTGAAAAGCTAAAAATTCCGCTCACCATTGCGGCTGTAAATTTTAGCGAGGGGCATCTCACCTATTTTTCACATGGTCCGCTTATTCGTGCAGTACTGGCTTCCAGCTGCATTCCTGGCATTTTTAAACCGATTATGATCGATGGGCAGATGTATGTAGATGGCGGCATTCTGAATAATTTCCCTGTAGAACCCCTAATGGATACCTGCGATTTCATTATTGGCTCTTCTTGCAACAACCTGAAACCTGTAGATAAAATTACCGGCATTACCAATTTAATGGGCCGTGCCGGTGTGATGTCCATTAACCATGATATGGAACGTAAATCTGCTTTTTGTAATGTGATGATCGAACCAAAAGGCATGGGTGCCATTAGCACCTTCGATATGAAAAGGGCCGAAGAAATTTACTGGCTGGCACACGAAGAAGCTTTGCAAACAATTAAAAAGCACCCGGTTATTTCTACCCTCATTACGAAATAAATGCAACCACAGCCCGCTCCCTCTGTTGAGGTAAAAACAACACTCCCTTTCTGGCATACCTTTATTTCGGTATCGTTAATGTTCTGCTTATCCATTGGCATTACGAATACCCTGCATTTAAGCAATACCTTTGTTAATGTTTTCATTATACTTGCAGCATGTGGAGTTGGCTATATAGTCGCCAACATACTAACCACCAGCAAAGCATCTCTTTATGTAGACCAGGGTCACCTTCACATAGAACAGCAAAGCAGTCTGCTTAAAAAGGGAAGTACGCTGACCTTAGCCATCGCAGATTTAAGGGGTTTTGAGGTGGGTGCTGTTACAACCAAAAACGACCAATCTATTGTATTTTATACACAGGATTTCACCTGTTACCGGTTTGCGCTGTCAGACACCACCCTACAAGGTCATGTTAAAGCCTTATTGGCCGATTATATTCCACTGCTTAGCAATAAAAGCAATCCTGAATTTACCTCGTTTTTATCGGCCTGGTGGTTTACACTTAAACAAGTA
>JASLGV010000077.1 GCA_030149995.1 Pedobacter sp. | reverse complement strand
ATCAGATTAACAACGAGGTAAAGTATAAAAATAAACAGCCTAAATCACTTTTAATAAAAGCTTTTGCAGGTGTATTACCGGAAGCGATCTGGAATCGGCCTAAAAAAGGCTTTACTTTTCCTTTTCAGTACTGGTTAAGGGAAAATGAATATTTCTTAAATGGTTTTTCGACGGTTCAAAATCCAAAAACAAACCAACTGATACAGGCATTTAAAAATGGTGGCCTGCATTGGTCAAAAGCATTAGCCCTATATCAGATTACACAATTTAGTACTTCAGCAAATGCAAGTAATCAGCAGCCAAAGCATCATGCATAAGCCGAAAAAAGTACTTTTTTTAACCTTACATGCTTTCAGTCTTACTGGCGGAATTGAACAGGTATGCAAAATATTAACCCGGGTACTGACTGATTCAAAAGAAGAAAAAAAAATTGCAGATTTTCACGTTTTATCCCTTTACGATCATCTTGCAGATCCCGCCTATTGTGATCCAACAAACTTTACCGGCGTTTCGGGCAATAAAGTAAAATTTGGCTGGCAGCTTGTTAAACAGGCTCGCAACGCAGATGTAATCGTTTTAAGTCATGTACACCTCCTTGTATTTGCAGCCCTTATTTATAAATTAAAACCCAGTCAAAGAATTATCTTACTGGCACACGGTATAGAAGTATGGCAACCGCTGTTGGCATGGAAAAGAAATTTAATGCATAAAATAGAGAGCTGGGCTGTAAGCGGCTTTACCGCTAAACGGTTACAGCAACAGCAGGGCATTAATCCTGCAAACATTCATATTTTGAACAATGCACTTGATCCTTTCTTTACCCCTCCCGTTTATAGGGCAAAACCTGTTGCATTACTTGAAAAATACGGGTTGCGAAAGGAGCAGAAAGTGCTTTTAACCATTTGCAGGCTTTCTAATGCCGAGCAATATAAAGGTTACGACCAGGTTATTCCGGTATTAAAAGACCTGATCCGAACTTATCCGGATCTTGTTTATCTATTGGCTGGTAAAGCTGATGCGGCAGAAAAAGAACGTATTGAAACCTTAATCAATATCTTTGGGCTTGAAAAACATGTTGTGTTAACAGGTTTTGTTCCGGCAGACGAACTGACGGCCCATTACCAACTGGCGGATGTATTTGTAATGCCCAGCAAAGGCGAAGGTTTTGGACTGGTTTTTATTGAAGCTGCCGCGCAAGGATGCAGCCTCCTTGCGGGAAATAAAGATGGCAGTACCGATGCCCTTTTAGACGGGCAATTGGGAACACTCGTAGATCCGGATGATGCGGAAGCCATTTACAGCGGATTATTCAACCTCTTAAAAAGTCCGTTAAATGCAAATCAGGTTGCCCGGCAACAACAAAATGTGATGGATCATTTCAGTTATCCGGTTTATAAAAACAATGTACAGCGATTGCTGGCAAATACTGCCCGGACAATTTAACCTGAAAACGGGCAGCATAAAAATAATGTATACATAAAAATGAATCAGCAAGCACCCAGTTGGACCATTGAAGCGAAGTCTTCCCTGTTCGATTTAAAGTTGCACGAAGTCTGGGCCTACCGGGATTTGTTGTGGTTACTCGTACGACGCGATTTCGTATCTTTCTACAAGCAAACCATCCTCGGTCCACTCTGGTTTTTTATTCAGCCGCTCTTTACAACCATCATCTTTACTTTTATATTCGGTAATCTGGCCGGAATTTCTACCGATGGCTTGCCAAAACCCTTATTCTATATGGCCGGCATTACCGCCTGGAATTATTTCGCCGATTGTTTAACCAAAACCTCTACCGTTTTCCGGGATAATGCTTCGATTTTCGGTAAGGTTTATTTCCCACGGTTAATTATGCCTTTAAGCATTGTGGTAAGTAACCTGGTGCGTTTCGGTGTACAAATGTTGCTTTTCATCTTGATGATGGTTTACTATTATGCTACCGGTGCCGCCTTTCAGATTTCATGGGCCATTGTTCTGTTTCCGCTCGTGGTAATTTTAATGGCCTTACTGGGTCTCGGGATTGGCATGATCATCTCGGCCATGACAACCAAATACCGCGACCTGGCTTTTCTGGTTACCTTTGGGGTGCAACTGTTAATGTATGCCACAACCGTTATTTACCCCTTAAGTACTGCCGTTGAAAAATACCCGGCTTATGCCTGGATTATAGAATACAACCCAATGACTCCCATTATAGAAACCTTTAGATATGGCTTTTTGGGCGAAGGTAGTTTTACCTGGGGTAGCCTGGGGTATGCAACCGGGATAACGTTGCTTTTCTTAATTTTTGGAATAATTATTTTTAACAAGGTAGAACGAAATTTTGTGGATACGGTTTAGGGTTAGGGTTGAGTGGTTAGAGGTTAGATGGTTAGAGGTTAGATGGTTAGAGGTTAGAGGGTTAGTGATTGTGGGATCAGAAAGCATGGAGCAAAAGTTATATATTTATACCTAATCATCCTTTATTTACTTTAAAAAATTAAATAAAGATTATGCATACCTACTCATTTGAAAAGTTAGAAGTTTGGCAATTGTCGAGGGCATTTAGAAAAGACATTTACCTTTTAACCACAAAATTCCCTAAAGAGGAAACTTTTGGATTAATAAGTCAAATTAAAAGATCTGTCAGCAGTATTGGTGCCTGTTTAGCCGAAGGTTCGGGTAAAATTACTTCGAAAGATAAAGCGCATTACACGAACATGGCTTATACCACAACTCTGGAAACGCTAAATCATTTAATTGCAGCCATGGATTTAGATTACAGAACCGAAGAAGATTATTTGGTGTCCCGATCGAAAATAGAAAACATCACTACTAAATTGAGTGGCTTGCGAAAAGCGCAACTAACTTAATAAGGCTGGGTTTAAAGGGTTAGGGTTAGAGGGTTAGAGTTGAGGGGTTAGGGTTGAGTGGTTAGGGTTAGAGTTGAGTGGTTAGGGTTTAGAATACAAGAGCTTAATAGATTCTATAATAAAACAACTAATTTCAATGTATTGAATTTATAACTGATTTGAAAATTATCATGAGCTATAGCTTCTAAACTAAATACTAATCTTTAACCGCTGATTCTTAAACACGCATCCCTTAAACATGCTAAAACCCTACTCTCCTAAACCCTACTCTCTTAAACCCTAAACCCTACTCCCTAACCCCTAACCCCTAAACTTAAATCACTTGGCAAATATTGCAATAAAAGTAGAAAACCTAAGCAAAGCTTATCAGCTTGGCCAGATAGGTACCGGTACCATCAGCAGAGACTTAGAACGCTGGTATGCGCGTATACGTGGCAAGGAAGATCCATTTCTGCGTATTGGCGAAACCAACGACCGGAGTACCAAAGGGACAAGTGACGTGGTTTGGAGTTTAAAAGACATTAATTTTGAAATAGAACAAGGCGATGCTGTTGGCATTATTGGCCGTAATGGTGCAGGTAAAAGTACCTTGCTTAAAATACTCAGTAAGGTAACTGCTCCTACCGCTGGTCGCATTAGCGGAAAAGGCCGTATTGCCAGTTTACTGGAAGTAGGGACCGGTTTTCATCCCGAATTAAGCGGACGTGAAAACATCTTTTTAAATGGTGCCATCCTGGGTATGCGTAAAAAGGAAATTCAGCGAAAACTGGATCAGATTGTAGATTTTGCCGGTATTGAGCGGTACCTGGATACCCCTGTTAAAAGATATTCGTCGGGTATGTATGTGCGGTTGGCCTTTGCAGTAGCGGCTCACCTCGAAAGTGAAATCCTGATTGTAGATGAAGTGCTTGCTGTGGGCGATGCTGAATTTCAGAAAAAGTGTCTGGGTAAAATGGGCGAAGTAAGTAAAGGCGAAGGAAGAACGGTTTTATTTGTGAGCCATAATATGGATTCTATTTTGAATTTTTGTTCTAAGGGTTATTTGTTAGATAAGGGAAAACTTTCATTTTCAGGAGAAATTAATGCGGCCATTAAAGAATATACCAAAGCTAAAAGTGAAATTGTAAGTACAAAAATAAGCGACTATAAACTAAATGAGTTTGTTAAAATTGTTGAATTGAGTTTAGCCTCATCGAAATTGACAAGTATTTCTGATTTAGATTTTAACCTGGTTATCAGTAGCTCTTTGAAAAACTCATTCAATACATTAGCACTTCTTTTATATGATGATTTAGGTCAGAAAATTGCTTTTATCGATTTAAGAAACGAGAAATTATTTAACAGCGACAGTGCAAACCCTTTAATATCAGTAAAAGGAACTATTAAAAACTTACCCCTACTACCCGGTGAATACAATTTAGGAATTCATATTAATTCTTCTCTAATACTAAAAGATTTCTTTAATCTCGTTCAATTTGAGATTCTTCAAAAAACGATGGTTGATAATATTATCCCTTATCCAATACACGTTAGGGGAAGAGTTGAACTTGATTGTAACTTTAACTATTATAAACAGTAAAATTTATGTCTTCCTATAACTTATACGAAAGTAAAGACAACATTTATTTTGAGCACTCAAGACCTGAGCTTTTAAAGTTCATCCCCAATGGGATTAACAATGTTTTGG
>JASLGV010000002.1 GCA_030149995.1 Pedobacter sp. | reverse complement strand
CATAACCTGAAAATTTAAACCCTAAAACTTTCCCCTGCATATTAAACTGGATGGAGTTGGGTACATAAACATCGCCAATAGGCACAAGTTGTTGTTTAACACTTAAAGTATCTATAAATTCAATACCCGATTTTTTGGTGAGGTAAAGATTTACAGAGCTCAACCGCCAGCTGTTGCTGATGATGTAAATAACCCCTGTAAAGGCCGGATCGGTTTGTCTTTTGGGAATGACCTGAATTTTATTGATAATTTTCCCGTCGCTCTCACTGGTGCCCAGAAATTTATATTTATAATAATCAAAGGCATAATCAGCAATGGGCGATACAAAACCCCGCACATTAAGTTTATCCTCAAACAGTACGTTGTTGTAGAAATTAATGTTCAGGTCAGAAGCTTTGTTAAAACTAAAACCATTGTCGTTGCCGGCAACTTTTGAGGAAATCATTACTTCCCTTATTTTATTACGTTTCTTATAGTCGAGCTTTGATTCTGTTTCAGAAAGATAAATAATACCGTGCCTATTGCTGTCCAGATCGAGGATTTTGGCCACATCACGTCCGAAGAATTTTTTCGGGGCAGAAAGTAGTTTCTGCATTCCCTTTGTATAAACTTCGCAGGAGAACGCCTCAATTTCATCAAGGTATTTTGAACGGTTGGCAATGGCATTTCTGATAATTTCATCCGCCGGGTCCTTATTGGACCGGTTAATAACAACATCATCCAGTTCAAATACTTTGGGAATAAGAATAATGTTGATGGTTGTGTCTTTTGATAGGGAAACGCTTACAATCCGGCCTTCGTAGCCAATGGCAGTAAAAAGTAAATCTGTTTTTGGATCAGATAACTTGAGTTTGTAATCGCCGTCTATATTAGAAGAGGTGCCTTTTGTGGTTGTATTAATATATACAGATGCAAAGGGCACCGGAATCCCCTTTACATCTGTAATTTTACCTTTTAAACTATATTGTTGTGCGCTTACGGTAAAGGTTCCAAAAAGAGCAATTAAAAATAGTTTCAGGTATAATCTCATTCAGTCTGCTAACTTTTGTCATCCCAATATAATGAAAAAGAATCAGCCCCCGTAGATTTGATGAATTAAATCTTTTAATTTTAGCTTTAGAAGCCGTAACTAATCCGGAATCCTTGCGATACCTTTTTATTCCCGTCGTATGCATAACCATAACCTACCCGGAAAATCAATCGCTGCAAACCGAAATAGAACTCCGTATAGTTCCTTTTTTCGGGTGATGAAAGATAGCCGCCACCTACAAATTCTTCGAGTTTTAGCTTGCGCAGCAGCGGTACCTTATTGGTAAAGAAACCCGCAAAATTGTGTTCGGCATGCGCTTCAAAATACTGCCTTTTGGTACTGAACTGGTAAAAATCGAGAAATTGGAATTTTCGCATATCCGGCGGGAAAATTAAAGCAATGTTTCCCTGAAAGTGTTTGTAATCCGGATAGTAAAGCGATTTGTTGTTTAAAAACTTACCTGCTCCAATAGAAAAGGAAGAAAATCCCCATAGCCCGGCGCTGATTTTTTCCTGATAAATTTCGGCACGTACAAAATCGTAATCAACAGCACTGCTTAGCACATTTTTAATTCCCTTTCTGTACGCAAATACTATCTTAGGGTAACTCGATTCTTCGTAGAATCTCCCGTCAGGCCTTGTAATATACTTTTGGTTAATGGAATAAGTTAAGTTTAAGCTCGCACTTAAAGCATTGTAATCGGGAAATAAAGGGGATTCAAAAGCCGGGGTAAAAGGGTTGTTGGACGTAAACTCAAGATCTTTTACATCCCTGATTTTAAAGCTGGAATGGTTAACGAGTGTTTTATTTCTGCTAAAATTTACGGTTAATGTTCCCTGCAGTCCATTGATAAGCTCTCTACTGGTATAAGCATTTACAAAGTTCTTTTGATAAAACTTAGAAAAGTTCTTTTCGTACAAAAGGGAGTTAATTGAATTGCCCCATAACGGCATGGAACCATAATTATTAAGATCGAAAATACCACTACCCAACGATCCGCCTACAACTGCACGATTGATGACGTTATACTGGTAGCTACCCGAAAGTGTACCGGTAAATGTTTTGTTGGCAAAACCATAGCGTATTTCAGGCCTGATACTATACGACCGGTTGTTGTCAAATACCTTCCGGTAGGTTACACCATATTTAACTGCGAATCCTTCTACGGTGTTATAAAAGACAGATTGTATAATCGGATCAAAATAATAATACTCTTTATCAAACCGGTTGTTGATACTATAACCCGTAAGTAAGAATTTGCCAATGCCAAATTTGTTGTTTTCTCGTTCTACCGAATCGAGGTAATGCTTGGATTCCTTTAGCTTGGCGATACTGTCTTTTTTAATGTAATTTAGCCGCTCGTCGGGGGTTAAAGGAATGGGACGGTTATTTTTCCAGTAAATAGAATCTTTTTTATTGACCAGCTCGGTAACTTTTAAAATCTCACCGTTAAAAAAGTTTTTTGGAAAATTGGGCGACAGGTTGTAGTTGCTGTATACTCCAATATAATAACCGGCAAATTTAAAGCCCAATACCTTACCATTAAATTGAAAGTTAATGGCCGTGGGCATATATACATCTTGTATTTTGGTAAACTGCTGACTTATATTCAGGGTATCGATCAGATTTACACCTGCATTTTTAACCAGGTATAAATCTGTGTTATAGAGGCGCCAGCTATCATCCGTAATGTAAATAATTCCCCTGAAAACAGGATCGTTCTCCCTGCGGGGGATAACCTGGATTTTATTGATCGTTTCGCCATTTTCGCGGGTTTCACCCAGAAATTTGTATTTGTAATACAGCATGGCATTATCAGAAAGGGGAGAAACAAAACCCCGGGTGCTGATGGTACCTTCAAGCAGGTGGTTTTCGTAGAAATTAATAATCAGGTCAGACGCCTTATTGAAACTAAAAGCATTGTTTCTGCCGGCAACTTTTGAGGAGAGCATTTCTTCCCGAACATCATTAGGGCGTTTGAAATTAAACCTGCTTTCAGATTCTGATAAATAAATAATGCCCCTTCTGTTGGTATCCAGCTCCAGGATTTTCTGTATGTCGCGCCCGAAAAACTTTTTAGGTGCACCGTTTAACCGCTGAACACCTTTAATATATACATCACAAGAGAAAGCATTAACCTCTTCGAGATGCTTTTTTCTCATGCTGATAACTTTCCGCATAATTTCGTAAGCAGGATCTTCGGCATTGGCCTTAATGGTCACGTTGTTAAGGGTATAGCTTTCGTCCGGCAGTACCACATTAATAACCGTGTTTCCATCAGATGCAAATTCTTTCTCAAGCTGTTTATATCCTACAGCCCTGTATATTAACGTATTTGTTCCTTTAGGTGTACGAATGGTGTAATGCCCATCAACATTTGCAGAAGTTCCAACCGTTGTATTCTTTATATAAACGGAGGCAAAGGGAATTGGCGCTCCATTGCTATCCTTAATGGTTCCTGAAACGGTTAATTGTTGTGCACTGGCCAGATTTGCAAATACACAAAGCACGATGAATACGCAAAATTTCTGCATAAGTGGTTGGTTAGTGGTTTGGTTATAAATATCGGATAAGTTTTTACACTATACAGATTTCTTTACATAAAGTTTGTTAAATCTGTTAAAAAAACTGTTTTTTATTTTTCGGGTCCTTAATTTTTCTTGTCAGAGGGTTCTACATCCGATAGTTTGAAGTGTTTTTTATAACTTTGAAACGCAAATCAACCATTAAAATCATGTATAAGACATTACAACCTGTTCTTCAAAAGGAACTTAAAGAGATAGAAGACGCTGGTTTATACAAGCGCGAAAGAATTATTGTAACCCCTCAGGGAGCTGATATAAAGGTGAATACGGGTAATGAGGTGGTTAATTTTTGTGCAAATAATTACCTGGGGCTTTCTTCGCATCCTAAGGTTCTGCAAGCTGCCAAAGAAGCAATTGATGCACATGGTTATGGAATGTCTTCTGTTCGGTTTATATGTGGTACCCAGGATATTCATAAAGAACTGGAAGCAAAGATTTCTGCATTTCTGGGCACTGAAGATACGATCTTATATGCGGCAGCATTTGATGCCAATGGAGGGGTTTTTGAACCTTTGTTTAATGCCGAAGATGCCATTATTTCTGATGAACTCAATCATGCTTCTATTATCGATGGGGTAAGGTTGTGTAAAGCACAACGTTTCCGTTATAAAAATTCGGATATGGAAGATCTTGAAAAGCAATTAATCGCTGCAAAAGATTGCCGTCACCGCATTATTGTAACAGATGGAGCTTTCTCAATGGATGGATCGGTTGCACCATTGGATCAGATTTGTGATCTTGCCGATCAATACGAAGCCCTGGTGATGATCGATGAAAGCCACTGTACGGGTTTCATAGGTAAAACCGGTAGAGGAACACACGAGCATTTTAACGTAATGGACCGCATCGATATTATTACAGGTACGCTTGGAAAAGCATTGGGAGGTGCATCTGGTGGTTTTACATCAGGTAAAAAAGAAATTATCGACATGTTGCGCCAAAGATCGCGCCCGTATTTGTTCTCCAATACGCTGGCGCCGGCAATTGCAGGTGCGTCCGTAACAGTTTTAGACATGCTGAGCGAAACAACTGCCCTGCGTGATAAGCTGGAATACAATACCAAATATTTTAGGGAGAAGATGACCGAGGCTGGATTTGACATTAAGCCGGGTTTCCATCCGATTGTGCCTGTTATGCTGTACGATGCAAAAATTGCACAGGAATTTGCAGCTAAAATGCTGGAAGAAGGTATTTATGTGATTGGATTTTTCTACCCGGTTGTACCACAAGGCAAAGCGCGTATTCGCGTACAGTTATCGGCTGGGCACGAACAACATCATTTGGATAAAGCCATTGCCGCCTTTACCAAAGTAGGTAAGGCACTTGGTGTTATCAAGTAATATAAAGAGGGAGCGCATAGCTCCCTTATTTTTTTGGCTATTTGCAATCAGAATTATTTACCTGTTTGAAGCATGTAGGTAGATTAATACCTGCAAACGAACAATGCTTTGGCATAAATATTCCTGCATTTTTAGCCGATGCTGGTTCATTTTCTTTTATAATGCTATTGTAAACTGATTTTTTGAACCCACGAGTAATTAATAATTATAGAAAATTTGCTGTATCTTTGAAGTCATGTTACAAGATAAAATCGCACAGTATACTGAAAACATCAATGCCTTCGTAACCGAAAAGGCAGACGAGTTAGAACAGTTCCGTATAAAATATTTAGGTACAAAAGGCATCATAAAAGAAATTTTTGATGAATTTAAGTCGGTTTCTGTAGAAGAGAAGAAAACCTTAGGTCAGGTTTTGAACACATTTAAACAACTGGCAGAAGCCAAGTTCCAGTCTTTAAAAGAGGCGATAGAAAATTCTACTGCATCAAGTGCAGGCCAGGATCTGGATTTAAGTTTGCCAGGCGAAGGTTTTGAGATTGGCTCCCGCCATCCGCTGGCCCTGGTAAGAAGGGAAATCGTAGAGATTTTTGCGCGTTTGGGTTTCACCGTTGCAGAAGGACCGGAAATTGAAGACGACTGGCATAACTTTTCTGCACTGAACTTTCCGGAAGAACATCCGGCAAGAGATATGCAGGATACGTTCTTCATCAAAAAAGGTGGAGAAAAAGGCGACATTGCCTTACGCACCCACACTTCTTCTGTACAGGTTAGAATGATGGAGCAAGGACAACCTCCGTTCAGGGCCATTATGCCAGGGCGCGTTTACAGAAATGAAGCCATTTCTGCCCGGGCACATTGCTTTTTCCACCAGATCGAAGGCTTATACGTAGATGAAAATGTTTCTTTTGCGGATTTAAAACAAACACTTTTCTATTTTGTGCAGGAACTATATGGAGAAGGAACAAAAGTGCGTTTCAGACCTTCATATTTCCCTTTTACAGAACCATCTGCCGAAATGGACATCTCTTGTACCATTTGTAAAGGCGCCGGATGCCAGCTTTGTAAATACAGCGGTTGGGTAGAAATCCTGGGTTGTGGGATGGTAGATCCGAATGTACTCGAAAACTGTGGCATTGATTCAAAAAAATATAGTGGCTTTGCCTTTGGAATGGGAATAGAAAGAATAGCCAACCTTAAATATGAAATTAAAGATTTAAGACTTTTTTCTGAAAATGACGCCCGTTTCTTAAAACAATATAAATCAGCGTTAATTTAACATGAAATACATTGCCAGCTTATTACTAATTGTTGCTTTGTTTACCGGTTGCAGCAAAGATGAAGCATACATCCCGGATGTAGCCGTAAATTACAACATTACCACAACCGAATTCAGTCTGAAAGCAACCAATAATGTACTGTTGGTGCCAAACTATGGAATAGCTGGGTTGATTATTGTTAAAACACCAGTGGGTGGTTATGTAGCATTTGACCGTTGTAGTTCTGTAAATCCGGAGCAGAGATGTAAAGTCAACCCGGATGATAATGGCCTTTCGGCTACAGATCCTTGTTCTGGTGCAAAATTTTCACTACTTGACGGGAGCCCGGTAAAGGCACCGGCCAAGAAAAATCTGAAGGCTTACAATGTCTATCTACAAGGCGGCCAATTATTAAACATTACAAATTAATGGAAGCTGAAAAAATAAAAGAAACCGTAAAAAAATCTGCAAAAGAACTTTTTAGAAAATACGGTTATCACAAGACAAGTGTTAATGAAATCGCTAAAAAGGCACGTATTGCCAAAGCAACCATTTATAAATATTTCGAAAGCAAAGAGCAGGTTTTAGATAGTATTTTAATGGATTACCTGGATCAGAATTTAAAGGAAATTCTGCATAATAAGGTAAGCTACATATCTGAAGAAGAATACTTAAAAGCTTTGGTTATGAAAACGAGCAGGCTTTCATTTACCGCCTGCAACGAATTTATAGGCTGGGATTTTGTTCGGGAGAATGCAAATTCTCAGGAATTTCTCAAGCATCTTTCAGATCAGCTGGAGGCACTGTTGCTGGCGGCCTATCTGGAACTCGATAACTTTAAAAATAATCCTGCCCGCAGAGAAGGGCTTGCTTTCTTACTTAAAGCGAGTAAAAGCATTGTATTCTCTTTCGCTTTTACTTCGGTAAGCGATTCGGATGTACGCAAGAATTTTGTTTCCTTTCAAAAGGAGATACTGCCTTTCCTGGTAAAAGCAGCTTTATAACAGAAAAAGAGAACTTCAACGTTCTCTTTTTCTGTTTTTGATATAATCTTTTACAGCTGTGGCTGTGGTTAACCAGTCTTTACCCTCCTTATAAGCATCAATTTTACCTTTTCTGGCCAGCAGGCTGATGTATTCCTGGCCATAAGGGATGTCGGGTTCTGCAACGATATTGGCGATGGGTTCGTAGCTATCCTGATCGGGCAACGCATTGATGTATATATTTAAAGAACGTTCTAAAGCCTGCATCATGAGGAGACAGAGTTTCTGGTATTGGCCTTTGTTGGCCTGGTTGAGTGCCTCGTAATACTTTTTGCGATCATTTTTTAAAATAATGGCCGGTGGAAAACCACTGCGCATCAGGAGGATATTCATGGCGAGGCGAACGGTTCTGCCATTCCCATCAAAAAACGGATGAATCCAAACCAGCTTGTGATGAAAAATAGTGGATAACAGAATTTCGTTTAGGCCAAGCGGATTATGATTTACAAAGGTAATTAGCTCATCAAGCAAGACCGAGACTTTGTGGGCAGCCGGCGGGGTAAAATTGGCGCCAATAATCCGTACGCCACCATTTCTGAGCCTGCCCGCGTATTCATCTTCAATGCTTCTGAGTACCAGCCCATGGAGGGATAAGATATCTATGTTGCGCAGCTTATAATCTTTTTTTACAATCTGATATAGGTAATCAATTGCTTTTTCGTGATTAAAAGCTTCAAAATGCTCGCGTAATGTTTTTCCTTTAACGGTAATGCCCTCCTGCAACACCATTTGGGTTTCGCGGAGACTAAGGGTATTACCTTCTATACTGTTGGAATTATAGGTCCATTCTAAAGTTAAATCTTGCTTGATTTTAGACAAAGCAGATGCAGGCAAAGGCCTCGATTGATTGAGTTTTGCTTTTTTTTCGTACAGCCTGTTGATGGCAGGTTGTAATTCGGTTATATCTGATAAGTCA
>JASLGV010000465.1 GCA_030149995.1 Pedobacter sp. | reverse complement strand
TTATGGCAGATGGCACTTTTAACAATAGAAATTTCTGTTCTCTGATAAAATGATCTCCAATGCTTTGCAGCTGTATGGGCGCCGGGTAAGTTTTCCAATTTTCAGGTAAACTTTCTGTTTCAACACTTTTAAAATCAGGATCTGGCAGATTAAAAATTGTTAAGCATAAATTTACCGAACTGTTCATCGAATTTTTATTAGCCAGCACTTCCAATGCTGCCAGAGCCCTGCTTTCTGCCATATAATGCATAGGCGTTCCTACAGAATTCCATCGGCCACCAAACAATTTAGCACCAGTTCCGCTTACGTCCTTTGCATGCTTGCAATTACAAATCCGATATAAAATCATTTAGCTAAAAACACCGTATTCTATCCTGCCTAAAACCTTTAACACCAAATTAAAACCGATTGAAGTATCTAATAAATTTAACGGAATTTCGTTATTGAGTGCCTTGTTTGGACTTCGCATCCAGGTATTAAATGTTTTTGTATCTCCAAAAACATCAATGCCATGCTCATATAAACGAGCCAGTTCTATTGCCCTATCGGCATATTCGGTTTTAACGAGTGTAGTTGGTGTATAGCGTTGAAGCGTACGCCCGGAAATATGTAAAACACCCGCAATTTCTTCTATTGTTAAAGATATTTGCCTGGCAAGAGCCGTTAAAGATTTTTTCTGTATGCCTTTACGGGCAAGACTAAGCAAATCAAAATCACTTGGATTGGTAAATTGATTTCCTATGATTGCAGTTAAAGGTTTTGATGCCATAGTAGCATAAGACACGCTGGCTTCTTCTACTATATTTTTCTTTTTCATACCAGACAATTATACATGAATATATACATTTTGTCTGGTATTTTATAATTAAACAAAAAAAATCCCAATATATTTATTGAGATTTTTTTAAGCTATTTGTATTCTATTCTGCAATCAAAAGGAAATAGTTTTTCTTACCTTTCTGTACCACCAGAAATTTATCGTTAATCAGGTGCGTGGTATTGAAAACCTGGTTGGCATCGGTTAGCTTCTCTTTATTTACAGATACCCCACCGCCTTGAACCAATTTCTTGGTTTCGCCTTTCGACGGAAAAACAGCTGCATTTTCAACCAGTAACGTTGCAGCATCTATACCTGCAGATAAGGCTTCTTTAGAAATATTAAACTGAGGAATGCCTTCAAACATTTCTAATACCTGGGCCGATGATAAGCTTTTTAAGAATTCAAGTGATCCGTTTCCGAATAAGAACTCAGAAGTTTTAATGGCTGTTTCCAGTGCTTCTACCGAATGCGTTTTAATGGTAATATCTTCGGCCAGTGCTTTTTGTAAAATACGCAGATGCGGAGCTGCATCGTGCTCCTGCTCCAGGGCCTCTATTTCTTCTTTATTTTTTAAAGTAAAAATACGGATCCATTTTTTAACATCATCGTCTGATGCATTCAGCCAGAATTGGTAGAATTTATATGGAGAGGTTTTTTCCGGGTCTAACCATACTGCACCACTTTCTGTTTTTCCGAACTTGGTACCATCGGCTTTTTTAATCAGCTGTGTTGTAATGGCATAAGCTGTTCCCTGGTCTTTTCTTCTGATTAATTCGGTTCCGGTTACAATATTACCCCACTGATCCGAACCACCCATCTGCACCACACAATTGCGGTTTTTCCACAAATAATAAAAGTCATATCCTTGTATCAGCTGGTAGCAAAACTCGGTAAAAGAAAGACCAGAATCTCCTTCCAAACGTCTTTTAACGCTATCTTTTGCCATCATATAATTTACGGTAATGTGTTTACCCACATCTCTGATGAAAGTGAATAAATTCATATCCTTAAACCAATCGGCGTTGTTAACCATTACTGCACCATTACCGGCATCTTCAAACTTTAAGAATTTAGCCAGCTGACGTTTCATGCCTTTCAGGTTGTGCTCAATGGTTTCTTCTGTCTGAAGATTACGCTCATCAGATTTACCAGAAGGATCACCAACCATTCCGGTGGCACCGCCAACCAGTGCAAAAGGTTTATGTCCTGCATTCTGAAAATGAATCAGTGTCATGATCTGAGTTAAGTGGCCAACATGCAGCGAATCTGCGGTCGGGTCAAAACCGATATAACCGGCGGTCATACCTTCATTTAACTTTTCTTCAGTATTCGGCATAATATCATGTAACATGCCTCTCCAACGTAACTCTTCAACAAAATTTGTCATGGTATAAAATTAATTGGGCAAAGATAATTATTAAGCTGAAAGGTAAAAGTATAAAGATTAATGTGATTGTTAAAAACACGTTTAAATGTAATCTTTATTTTTTTACCAGCTGCCCGAACAACATTAAACGTTTAAAGTATTATCTTGCCGTAGCGAAACGCCTGTAAAACCGGGCATGAATCACAAAACAAATGAATTTCCTGTCTCATTATTATTTTGACCGGTTAAACACCAACTCGAATGTCGTGATGGGAACCGTCTTGCCCGACCTCATCAAAAATGCCTCGAAGGAAGCTAATTTATATCCTCAAAAGAACGAATTTCTGTTTAAAGGCGATCCCGACGAAGAAAGTCTTTTAGCCGGCTGGAAACGACATTTAGCAGTCGACAAATTTTTCCATTCATCTGATTTTTTTTTCGAAAAAACAGCCGCGCTTAAAATACTTTTGAAACCTGTTGTAGATAACACAGCCATCCGGCCATCTTTTTTGGCACATATTGCTCTGGAGTTACTTTTGGATCACCTGCTTATTGAGCATAACATACTACAGGTTCCGCACTTTTACGATCATCTAACAAAGGTTAAAAAAGAATCGCTCGATAATTTTCTACAGCATTGCAACTTCAAACAACCCGAAGTATTTTTTAATTTTTTCGAAAAATTTATCAGCAGCCGCTACCTGCTCAGTTATCAGAAACTGGAAAACATCAGCTATGCACTCAACCGGATCTGTATGCGTTTGTGGCCGCAAAGCCTGGAAGAAAAACAATTGCTGGATTTAACCACACAGATTACGATTTACAAAAACGAGCTACAAAAGGATTACCTGAATATCTTTTATGAAATAGAGCAAAAGCTATAAACCATAAATTCCTTAATCATAAAGCCATCAAGAGAAACATTTAAATATTTTCGGGTAGTTTTCAGCTAAAAATTAATGCATTACCCGGCAACCACCTTTTTTATTACCCATTTCTTTTTAAAACAGGATTGCTTTTTGTGTTCTAAAATCTAAAATCAGTATTTCCTTTTTTATCTTTGTTTCATGTCGCTATTTACAGTAAAAGAAGAAATGGATGCCCTGGTTGCAGAACTGAACCAGCACAATTACAATTATTATGTGCTGGCCATGCCAACCATTGGCGATTATGAGTTTGATAAGAAGCTAAAACACCTGGCCGAGCTTGAGCGGGCGAACCCAAATTTGGCCGATCCCAACTCCCCTACTCAACGGGTTGGCGGAGACATTACCAAAAATTTCGTAACGGTTAAACATAAATACCCGATGTTATCATTGGGCAATACGTATAACGAACAGGATTTACGCGACTTTGACGAAAGAATACGCAAGGCCATTGGCGATCAGTTTGAATATGTTTGCGAACTGAAGTTTGATGGTTTATCCATCAGCCTAACTTACCAGGATGGTAAATTGTTAAGAGCGGTTACACGTGGCGATGGTACCCAGGGGGATGATGTAACCAGTAATGTAAAAACCATTCATACCATTCCGCACCAGATTAAAAACCAGGCGGCTCCAGCACATTTCGAAATCAGAGGTGAAATTTTTATGCACAGAGCCGCTTTTGAACGGTTAAACGCTGCACGTGAAGAACTGGGCGAAATTCCATATGCCAACCCCCGAAATTTTGCCTCGGGTACGATTAAAATGCAAGACAGCAAAGAAGTAGCTAAGCGTCCGCTGGATGGATTTATCTATTTTCTTTACACCGATAAACATGAGTTTAAAACCCATTGGGAAAGCTTAAACGCCGTAAAAGAATGGGGTTTTCATGTGTGCGAACACACCAAACTTGTTCAGGATATCGATTCGGTTTTAGATTTTATCCATTATTGGGAAGAAGCACGCTTTAAACTGAGTTACGATATTGATGGAATTGTAATTAAAGTAAACAGCTATGCACAGCAGCAGGAACTGGGTTTTACTGCAAAATCGCCGCGCTGGGCAATTTCTTATAAATATAAAGCCGCAGAGGTAGAAACGGTACTGGATCATGTGAGTTACCAGGTTGGCCGTACCGGAGCAGTTACACCAGTAGCCAATTTAAAGCCCGTATTGCTTGCCGGTACCACCGTTAAAAGAGCCACTTTGCACAATGCCAATGAAATGGAACGGCTCGACCTGCACGAAGGTGATACCGTGTTTGTAGAAAAGGGAGGTGAAATCATCCCTAAAATCATCCGTGTTAATACAGACAAAAGAATTGAAGGCAGCCCGAAAATACATTACCTGCACAACTGCCCTGAGTGCGGAACTCCGTTAATCCGTAAGGAAACAGAAGCTGTGCATTATTGCCCGAACGATGAAGGCTGTCCGCCACAGATTGTGGGCAAGATACAGCATTTTATTTCGCGTAAGGCCATGAATATTGATGGTTTGGGCGACGAAACCATTGAAACCTTTTACAAAAACAAACTGATTAGCCACATCAGCGATTTATACACCCTTCATCTGAAGGCCGAGCAGTTGAAAACACTCGACCGCTTTGGAGAGCGTTCTATCGAAAACATGCTTGCTGGCATTGAAAAATCAAAGCAAATGCCATTTGAGAAGGTGCTTTTCGGACTGGGTATCCGCTATGTGGGCGAAACAGTTGCCCGCAAGCTGGCTGCTGGCGTTAAAAACATCGATCGCCTTCAGGTAGCAACCATTGAAGAACTGATTGCCATTGATGAGATTGGCCAGCGCATTGCAGAAAGTATTATAGAATACTTCTCAAAACCTGAACATCTCCACCAGATTGAATTGCTAAAAGCCGCAGGTTTACAGTTTGAGATTGAAGAAAAAGTAATTACACTGGCCAGTGACAAACTTATTGGAAAAACATTCGTAATTTCGGGCGTTTTTGAAAATTTTAGCCGCGATGAGCTAAAAGATTTAATCGAAGCCAATGGCGGTAAAATATTAAGCGGCATTTCGGGTAAATTAAATTATCTTGTGGCCGGCGATAATATGGGTCCGTCTAAACTGGAAAAGGCTAACAAGCTTAACGTTCCCATCATTAGCGATTCGGAATTGCTTGAAATGATTGGTTAAATCGAGCCGGTATTAAAAGCTGAATCCATGGTACAGAACTAAAAAGTGGCTATAGATAGGTATTTAATATCAAATAATAGTCATACCGCAACTTGTAGTTTAAAGCGTATTCTTAACTGAATTTCATACTTCTTTACAGGTTTGCCTTAAACAATTTGAATAAAAAAAGTAAATAATATAATGAACAAATTTCAGGGTACGGGTGTAGCATTAATTACACCTTTTAACACAGATGGAACCGTTGATTATAATGGCTTAAAAAACCTGATTAATCATTTGGTAGATGGAGGGATAGATTATCTCGTTTCCTTAGGTACAACCGGCGAAACCGCTACTTTGACAAAGGAAGAGAAGAAGAAGATCTGGGCCTATACCGCTGAAATTAACAACAACAGGCTTCCTTTGGTGGCTGGTATTGGAGGCAATGATACATCAGCCATTGCCAACGACATTAAAAATTTTGATTCGGCTGGTTACAGTGCCATTCTATCGGTTAG
>JASLGV010000446.1 GCA_030149995.1 Pedobacter sp. | reverse complement strand
AAACATCTTCGTTGGCTTTTTTCATGAAATACTTTTCGCGGGCAAATTTTTCGGCAGTACTTAAATTGGTATTCAATTCATTTAAGTCTTTTTTAACCTGCGCAGTTTCCTTTTCAAAGTATTCTTTTTCTTCCTGCAGTTTATTTGCCTGACTGCGGTATTCGTACTGGGAGATCATATCATTTTTATCAAAAAACAACATCCAGAATGCAAATGCAACCGTTGCCAGAAAATATTTATTGCGGAAAAGGTCTATCAGACGTTTCATAAATCCAGTGTATAAAGATTTCAGATAAGTTAACTAACAAATTGCATACCAGCGTACAAATATAGTATTAAAATAAAAACATCCGAAGATTTTAAATCTCCGGATGTTTTATGTCTGCTGTTTTTCAGCTTGTTATACGTAAGGTGGTTTAAAACCAACCTTTATTTTTTTGCGTATTTGAATTTTTTGCCGATGAAACGTGCGTTTTCACCTAATTCTTCTTCAATACGTAACAACTGGTTGTATTTTGCAATCCTGTCTGAACGTGAAGCAGAACCGGTTTTGATTTGTCCGCAATTTAAAGCAACGGCTAAATCTGCGATGGTTGTATCTTCAGTTTCGCCAGAACGGTGACTCATTACCGACGTATAGCCACTGTTTTGTGCCAGGGTTACAGCGTTAATGGTTTCTGTTAAAGAACCGATTTGGTTAACTTTTACCAGGATCGAGTTTGCTGTATCTTCATCTATACCACGTTGTAAACGTGTTACATTGGTTACAAATAAATCGTCACCTACTAATTGTACACGATCGCCAATTTTTTCGGTTAAGGTTTTCCAGCCAGCCCAGTCGTTTTCATCCATACCATCTTCAATTGAAATGATTGGATATTTTGCAGAAAGATCCGCTAAATACTGAGCTTGCTCTTCGCTGGTACGGATGGCACCTTTATCACCTTCAAATTTGGTGTAATCATATTTACCATCCTTATAGAATTCTGAAGAAGCACAGTCTAAAGCCAGGCAGATTTGCTCACCTGGTTTGTAACCTGCTTTTTCAATCGCTTTTAAAACAGTTTCGATTGCATCTTCTGTACCTTCAAAAGTTGGTGCAAAACCACCTTCATCACCTACAGCTGTAGAAAGACCTCTGTCGTGCAGGATGTTTTTTAAGTTGTGGAAAACTTCTGTTCCCCAACGTAAAGCTTCTGAGAAAGAAGGTGCACCAACTGGCATAATCATAAATTCCTGAAAAGCAATCGGAGCATCAGAGTGCGAACCACCGTTGATGATGTTCATCATCGGGATTGGTAAAGTATTGGCATTAACGCCGCCAATATAACGGTATAATGGTTGTCCGCTTTCTAAAGCAGCTGCTTTTGCAACAGCAAGCGAAACACCTAAAATAGCATTGGCGCCCAGGTTACCTTTGTTTTCGGTACCATCAAGCTCCAGCATAATTTTATCGATTGCATTTTGTTCAAATACGTCAATATTTTGCAAAGCTGCAGCAATTTTAGTATTTACATTTTCTACTGCTTTTAAAACACCTTTACCTAAATAAGTAGATTTATCTCCGTCACGTAATTCAACAGCTTCGTATTGTCCGGTAGAAGCGCCGCTTGGTACAGCTGCACGGCCCAATGCGCCGGCTTCGGTTACTACTTCTACTTCTACAGTTGGATTGCCCCTCGAATCGAGAATTTGTCTGGCATGGACATTAATTATTGAACTCATTTTATTTGATTTTTGTTGATATTATTAACTACTTAGTGTAAAAAGTACAATTACTAAGCATAACTCAAAGTTAGTATATTTTTTAAATAAAAAAAGAGATATGCAGGCTTAATATTCGTTCGGTTTTTAAGGTCTGTAATTTAACTATTGAACAGTTTCTTTGGTGCATTCGGAAAAGCTTTGGCAGCTCTTGCTCTACCGGTAAATAATTTAGCTTTGGCTTGGTTTACTTTTTTTAAAATGCTGATTTACAGTTTTTTTTCGGTGAACATCTGTGTGCCTGTTATTTTAATTCATCTAAAACTTTAAATAATTTTTTGTTAATGCCATTGCCGCTGTAATTGTTGATGTTAATCACGATTACGTATTTATTTCCGTCGCGATCGGTGTGGTAGCCGGCAAAGGCCGATACATCGTTAATGGTACCGCTTTTTATTTTCATGCCATTATATTCAGGTAGTCCTTTGTAAAAATCATCGTACCAGGTTTCCTTTTGGATCTGGTATAAAATATTGGCCATGGCCTGGGTGGTAACCCGGTTGCCCGGAGACAAGCCGCTGCCGTCAATAATATTCAGTGCCGATTGGTCGATGCCTTTATTTGCCCAGAAATTAATTTCTGTTTCGGCTCCTTTAGCGGTTGTTGCCGTTTTACCCGATCTTAAAGCAATGGTTTTCAAAAGTGATTCTCCGTATAGATTAATGCTTTTCCGTAAAAACCAATCGGTTATTTCGCTTAATGGAGGCGAACTGATTGTACTGATCTTTTGCGCAACTGCGGGAACTGATTGATTGTTTAAAGCCATTAACCTTGTGGTAGTGGGTTGCTGGCTTACCTGAATGCCCAGTCGCTTTAGGGTATCCTGTAAACGGTAGGCGCAATCAAAGGCTGGATCTGGTAAGGAAAGTGAAATTCCTGTTTTGCCAATCCCCATTCCCCAGCTGCCACGAAGATAAGCTACCTGGCTGTAAGGCGGCAAAAAGGCATAACTTCTGTCGCCGGTTCCTGCTGCACCAGTTTTAAGCTCATTTACAAGTTGTATGTAAGGGGTTTCTGGAACCGTTTTTACAATTTTAACTGCATCGTTTGTGCTGGTACCTGGTTTTAAATGTACATCAAATTGGTTTTCACGCCAGGCCAGGCCTGATGTTCCCGCACCATAATAATTCCCAATATCTTGCCAAACCCATCCTTCGGGTGTGGTTTGTGTACCAAAAACCCGGTCGTCGCCAATAACCGATCCTTCTATTTTTTTAATGCCGGCTGCCCGGATGGCCGAAACCCACTGGTTTAAAACAACGTTTTCTTTGTTCTGGTAACGGGGCGAACCAAGTGTCGGATCACCACTGCCAATAATAATTAAATTACCTTTTAGAGTACCATCGGCGGTAATGTTGCCTGAATAGGCCAAAGTGGTTTGAAACTGGAAATCTTTTCCCAAAATACTGAAGGCTGTTGCAGCGGTTATGGTTTTCAGAGTAGAAGCAGTAGCCAGGCCAATTTCCTGGTTTTTTGCAAAGAGCGTTTTTCCGGTATTGGCATCCAGCACGCAAAGCGAAGTAATGGCATGCTTGGCCTGTGTATCGGCCAGTAGATTGTTGAACGCATTTTCGAGCTTTTGTATCCGGCTTTGCGAAAAAGCGGCTGTATAAACGGATAGAAATAGAAGAATTATAAGCTTTTTTAACATGTTATTTTTTATGGCTGGATCAATTAGTGCGCCTCTTTTTCGGGTATACGGTCATAAACCTGAAGATGATCGTAAGCATAAGGAAGCTCAACCTGGGTGTTTCCCTTTTTTAAACTTACAAAAACCTGGTCGTTTTTATCATTTACTTTAACAACTAAAACTGTCTGACTGTTGCCAGGCAAAGATTGCAGTTTTTTAAAAGCCGACAAAATTTCTTCGTCTTTAAAATAATACTGAACCCAGTATTCTTTCTCCCCATTGCCCCAGGTGATGTCGATGCTTTGGGGAATATTTTTAAAAACAGGGAGTGGGGTGCCGTTTTTCTTATCCAGTGTCCAGCTAACCTGGTTGTAAGGATGGATGCTTAAAGCGCGTACAGACAATTGGCCGGGTAATTGAATTTCTATTGAGTAGGGATATTCCTCCAAAACAAGAGCCGTTTGCGTATGGATGTTTACCCGATTGATGTGGTTATCCTGACCATAAGGCGGATCGCTAAAAATTTTCCAGGTTTTATTTACCTCTTTCGCCTGATACTTTCCAATTTCAATGTATTTACCTAAATCGCTCAGCCATACAGTTACTTTTCCTTCCGGTAGCAATTCTGCAAAAAAATAGAGATTTATTTTGTCGGGATTTGCCCTGGCATACTTTATTTCATATTCGTTGGTTGTAGCACGGAGTGTTTTGGCCAATGCATTAATGTGCACATAAGGCAACGAAAAACGACCTTCGTAAAACTTCCGTTCTGTATAGGAGAACCAGCAAAGGTGCAGACTATCGGGATAAAAAGCATCTTCAAGCCCTTTTTCTGTATAATTTATATTTTGACGCCCGGTGCTTAAAATCTGCGTTTTATTAATGGAATAATTCCAGTTTCCGGCATAGGAAAAGGTACATTCTGCCACCTGCACGGTATTGCCCGGCTTACTGTACACACCGCTGCCCCATTCAAACCTGTCGCCTGCACGATAATGTTTAGCTTTAAGCACATTGGCCGCAATCAAAACAACCAAAATGGCCGCTAAAACGAGATTAATAATATTTTCTCTTTCTTTGAACATCTTGTTTACTAATGTTGGTATGCCTTTGCCAATCCTGCTAAATACCACATGCCTATTAAGGATAAGATGAAAATAAAGCTCCAGATGATTAAGAAAATTTTAAATATTTTTCGGTACGATGTATTTTTCTTGCTGAAGAAAAAGATAAATAACAGTAAGACTTCTATTACGATGGGAACCACAACATAAGCCGCCGTTTCTGATTTGTCTTCGCCAAAAGAATAATATGCAACCAGGAGTGTGGCAATAAGAAACAATAAAAATAACGTAACAACTGTTTTCATGTGTTTTTATCTTTGCTTAATATGAACTTTTTAAGTTCCTGATACCTTAAAAAGGTAAAAATAGAAATGCCCGTAAATATGGTGATCCAGATGTACACGAGTTTTACACCCGATACGTTATTGGCCACCACTTTAAACAAAATGGTTGGTGGTATGGCAATGAGCAGAGAAATTCCCATCGAAAGTAACAGCGGATTTAAAAACCTGCTTACAAAAGGTTGTAGTCCGGCCTTTCTGAAAATAAAAGAAAGAAATATAATCAGCAGTGCTCCAAAAACCATGGTGGCATAACCATAGATGAGCACCAGATCCGGATCTCGGTTGATGATATTTTCGTAACCGAAAAATTGCTCAAAACCGGATGCCATTGTATGCTTTTTGATCGGCCGAAACCATAAATAAAGACTTCTCGCGGTAGCCAAATAATCTGGCTAAAATTACATTCGGAAATTCTTGTATCCCAATGTTGTAAAGGTTTACGCTGTCGTTGTAAAACTCTCTCCGGTCTGCAATTTTATCTTCCATTTGCGATACTCTTCTTTGTAGTTCTACGAAATTATTATTGGATAAAAGCGTCGGATAGTTTTCTGAAGTGGCAAAAAGTGTTTTTACCGCTTTTGAAAATTCCGCATCATTTTCAATCTTTTCTTCCATGGAACGGGCATTTAAAAAATCGGTACGTAATTTTGTTAAATGGGTTAAAAGCGTTGTTTCGTGCTCCATAAATTTGCTGGCCACTTTTACCAGCTCCGGAATTTCTTCCGCACGTTGCATGAGTATCACATCAATGTTGACAAATGCTTTGTCTACATTATTTTTAAGCATGACTATTTTATTAAAAATGCCAATAAAATAACTCAACGCAATAATAATTAACAAGGCTATAACAATCAGGGCTATGTTTTCTGCACTCATATACTTAGTTTAAAATGATGTAAATGATGATTAAAGTTATGAAAAACAAGGTAGATAAAAAGGCATTCAGCAGGGGTTTGTAATGATTTATTCTGGCTACCTCTTTCGGTAGAGCCACCCCAAAAACCTGGTGGTAATCATCTTTTATTAAAATGGTTGCACCATTTTCAGAGGCTGCTTTGCCTATTAAAAAAATGTAATCGTCGTTTCTCAAGTAGGTTTCAGAAAATCTTCTGCGTCCGCTATATCCGATATTATCAACTCTTTTTATGTAATATTCAAGGCCGTTTCCATCTACTTTTATGCTTCCTGTTTCGTCTTTTATTTTAAAAATACCGGTTTTGGTTTCAGAAAAAACCCGGCTCCAGCTGGTTTTTCCATCATTGTCCCGATGCTCCTCT
>JASLGV010000442.1 GCA_030149995.1 Pedobacter sp. | reverse complement strand
ATGGCGGCCATATCTGGTATGATAGCAATCCTGAATGGCTTAAAAGCTTTGCCTTTTTTTTCGAAATATCAGTTGTTTTTTAGAAATTTTACTATCCGCCCGCTTGCTGTATCACAAAAATCGAGGCCCGAATAATCAGGGTTTATACCACCAATTAACGGCACAGCCATTATAAAAAGATTTCCGGTTGCTTTTCCAAAAGAATCAAGTGCCTGGAAATAATCGTTGATACTTAATCCTTTTACCTGCATATAAAAGCCATTATTACTGTTTCTCTTTACATTCAGGCTTTTTTCGCCAAAATATTTTTCACCTTCATGGCTGCTTTTGAAATTTAAATATGCGGTACTTATCAGTCCATCATCTTTAAGTCCTTCAAATGGCACATCGTTAAATTCGAGTGGCTTTTGTCCGGTTCCGTCAACATATAGATTATAATGGCGCTGATATTTTTCGCCTCCCAAATCCTTATAATTGTAAATTGCTCCTTCGTCGGGATGAGGAACAACATGGCTCTCCTTGTCTACTTGAATATGATCGATTACCCCCGCTTCGTAGAGCGCAATAATTTCTTTATATGATTCTTGTGGCAGGGAAGCAATGATTACCGTAATGAGTGGAAGCAAGACTGTACGTAATCTCAACATATCTTCAGCCGAAAAATGTTTAGCCGGATAATTCATAGCATAGCTGAAAGCGGCCAATATTTCTTTCCATGATATTGACTGCCTTCTGCTGATAGACTTTTTTGCTTCTAAATATTCTGCTCTAAAAAGGGTAAAACTGTCTAAATCTTTTCTTATGCTCAGCATTTCTTCTACAAACTCTTCGATAGTCATATCTTTTATCTTCTCGTAGAAGGCGGAATCTCTTTCTTTTAGCGGGATTTTGAAGTTTCTTTCAAAAACATAATCCAGGTCGACAAATCCATTGTTTTTTTCTTTATAATCATAAATCTCTTCGAGGGTCATAGACCAGCTAACGGAGTAAGGTTCTTGCTCTGAATGAAATCTCAATGCGGGGAGAAAACCACCGGTTGAAAATAGATGTATGGAAAAATTGCTGGAATCTTCATGGAGAGAATAGCTGAGTTTATCTCCTTCATAAGTATACGTACCATTTATACGTGCCAAGGTTTTGACGGCATCTATAGCGGTGAGCGAGGCTCCTTTAATGGCGACTGGAAAATTTGCAGGCTGATTAAATTTTGAAGGGGGATAGGGAGAATCGTACCATCCTTTTGTCTTCCCCTCAAAAGTTACCGGCCAGTAATGACCTGTACATAACACAACCACATCAGCTTCGTGTGTTTCATCATCTGTAATAAGGATCTTGTAATTTTCCTTTTTATGATCGTAAACAAGATCGGTTACCGCCGTTTCTGTATAAACATTTACCCGGATCTTATTTTTTACGGCCAGTTTGATGTATTGATGAAACTGATTTTCGAGATAGTTTCCTAAAAGCAGTCTTGGCAGCACCTGATAAGGATTGCATTTACCATTTAAATAGTAATCAGGAAAATCATCAGTTGGATATTTTGATAAATAGGTGGAAACATCGTAAACCAATTCTGGAATTTCGTTAGCAGATACATTAGCGAGGTGTTCACGGCACGAGCCATATTTACCATAGGGCATACCAACGCCCAACCGCTCGTGTTTTTCAAAAATGCAGATACTTTCCACAGCAAGGTTTTGGTTGACAATCTGCTTTAACATAAATAATGCTGCAGGGCCGCCGCCTATAAGTGCAATTGATCTTGGTTTTTGATTTTCCATAAAAATTACCGGATATTGATTAAATTAATACTTATGCTTACCTGACAGGAATCGTTATGCTTGCCAGTTGGGATGAGAAAAAAACATATTGTGCCTGAAATAGTTTGTGTAATTGCAGATAAAATCATCTTATCAGGAGGATTAGTGGTATTATTCTTACTTATGAAAATACGAAACGGAATCTTGTGGCTTGTAGATTGATACGCTAAAGGGGGAGGTTAAAGCGCATCCTAATAAAAGAAAGCCGCAGTAAGCGGCTTTCTTTTATTTAATTTATTGACTATTTATGCTTTTGCGGCATTGCGTAGTGCTTTAATGGAATCGTGAGCTTCAATGATTTCCTGAGCTTGTTTACTTACGACATCCCGGGCTTGTCCGGTAAGATCCGGATTTTCGAGCGCTGCTTTATAGGCGGCTTTAATGGCATCTTCTCCGCGTTCTGCTTCTGAAAGAATTCCGGCACGATCACTGCCTCCAAACAGGGATTTAACGTCGATCCATGCACGGTGAAGTGTTCCTGCAACGGTATTGCCTGTTTCTGCTTCTCCTCCGTAGCTGGCTACTATTGCAACTAACTCCTGGCTAAATTTACGGCTTTGGGTACTGTATTTCTGAAAGATTACTTTCAGATCTACATTTTCATCTTTGATGTCGGCAATGGCCTTTTCGAATCCCGCAACACGATCGTTGTTTATTTCCGTAAGGTCGTTTAAAACGGAAACTGATTTTTCTGTTATACTCATAGTGGTAGTTTTAACTCTTTAAACAACAGTAAACTAATATTGGTTTTAAAAATTATGGATAAAATCCAGGTATTAACAATTATATAAATTAAAGGCCTGAAGGTTGCGTTAGAATTTCAAAGAATTGAACAGGGAATACTGCGCGTGCTTTTTTCAAAAAAAACTACTGAAGCTGCGCTTTGTAAGGTGGGGGATTACCTGAAGTTTCAATAGAGGGCGGAAGCGGGCATGCCTGAAATGGAGGTTGTTAAATCGGCTACTTCCGGTGTTGCTCTTTTCTTAATAAAAGAGAATGGATCAGGCGTGTCCGTAAGGAGAAAGTTTGCAGGTATTATCGCAGTTGACGGAAATATGCCGGCTGATATTAAAGTAATTCAAAAAAGGTTGTTTTGCTATGAAAAACCAGAAAGGGTTTTGTGAACGGACGTAACCATTAAAATTGTTTGCCAAAACGATGAACTCAATTTTATGAAAAACGGTGGTTTGTTAATTCGTCTGAGAAATTGAGCCTGTATTTTGAGTATAAATGGTACCAAATTAGAAAATGAGGTGCTGATTGGGCACTCGCTGACGATCAGGTCTTTGTCAACTATCTTTAGGCATAGGCGCGAAATTATTAATATGTTAAAGTTATTGAATAATTCATAGCAAATCTGTAATTTCGTTTTTAGCTATTCCCAATGTCCTCTTATCAATCTCTTAATGATGTAGAACTTACAGCTATGCTGAAAGCTGGTGACGAGGTCGCTTTTGGTGTTTTATATCAAAGGTTTAGTGGTAGAATATATCTAAATTTGAGAAAAATACTCAAAGACGATTCGCTCGCGGAGGAATTTCTTCAGGAAGTTTTTATGAAAGTTTGGGAAAAGCGTGAGCTGCTGAATTATGAAATTTCTTTTCGATCTTATTTATTCCGGATTTCTGAAAATCTTGCCAGGGATTTTTTTAGAAAAATTGCCAGGGATAAAAGACTCATGGATCAATTGATACTGGCTTCTACAGAATTAAGCCTGAACCCACAGGATGACTACATTTATAAGGAAGAAAAGTCGTTGTTTTTTGATGCGGTTAACCAATTATCCCCTCAACGTAAAAAGGTTTACACCTTATGCAAAATAGAGGGACGGTCTTATGAAGAAGTTAGTCGTTTACTGGGTATTTCTATCCCA
>JASLGV010000408.1 GCA_030149995.1 Pedobacter sp. | reverse complement strand
AATAAACTGGAAACCCGGGATACCAACCGCGTCAAAAGCCTGGTGGTCGGTTCCGCCAGTATTGCTAACGGTTACGGTTGTTGCACCTAAATCTTTGAAAGGAGCCAGCCAGCTCTGAAAAATAGGGCCAGCAGCTTCATTTTCCTGTAAATAGATACCTCTTATTTTACCGGTTCCGTTATCTAAGTTGTAATAAGCAGAAACTTTTTTATGATCTGGTGTTAATACCATGGTTTTTGGATCGCCATAGTGTTTGGCAACATAACCTCTTGAACCAAATAATCCTTGTTCTTCAGAACTCCAAAGTGCAACCCTGATGGTACGTTTAGGTTTAAAATCAATGGCTTTTAAAATACGCATGGCTTCGATCATAACGGTAGAACCTGCTGCGTTATCGGTTGCTCCGGTTGCAGCGTGCCACGAATCAAAGTGACCGCCAATAATTACAACTTCATCTTTTAATTTTTTGTCTGTGCCCGGAATCTCAGCAATTACGTTGTAACCTTGTGGATCCTGATCGTAGAAAGATGTTTTAACATCTGCTTCTACTTCTACTTTTTTACCAGCTCTTAACAAACGTAAAATATGCAGGTAATCTTCAGCAGATACTTCCAGCTCCGGAGATACTGGTTTTGCATCTAAAGCATAAGAAGCACCGTTGCTTGTAAAGAATGTTCCGTGTCCACCTCTTGCATACGTTAAGATCAAGCCAACTTTCTCTTCTGTAAACATGGCGCCAATAGCGGCTCTTACCTCGCGTAGTTTCATCATCATGGCCATTTGATTGTTGCCATTGTTAAAACGCTGACGGTTTCCAGGGGCCTGTGGTTTGGCATTGGCCATTTGGTTAAGTGCACTGTCTGTAAAGCGTACTGCATCTGGTTTGTAGGTATTCTCTAAAGGATTACCGGCATCCAGCATTACGATTTTTCCGGCAAGTTTGCCTTTGTATTTTGCCAGATCCGCTACGCTATCGGCTTTAATCAATACCACATCAGATTTAATCGGACCATTGGTGCCAGGAGTCCAGGCTTTTGGCGAGGCAATAATCGCGTGATAATATGGAAGCGTTGTAGCTGCGTAATATTTATCTACCTGCCATCCTTTTCCAAAGGTTCCCCAGGCTTCGAGGTGCACATTTTTTAAACCCCATTCTGTAAGTTGCTTTACAGCCCAGTCCTGAGCTCTTTTTAAACCTGGTGAGTTTGATAAACGCGGACCAGATACATCGGTAATATTAAAAGCAATTTCCATTGCCTTTGAGTTTTCAAGTCCTTCTTTTCTTATTTTTTGTACAATGGCGGGATCGGGGGTATCCTGCGCAAAAGCAGCAAAGCAAAAGCCTAAGGCTAATGCGGTTGTAGTAAAGTTTTTTAACATATCGTTTAGTTTAATTTTCTTTAAAAGTACATTTTAACCGACTATTAAGCGGTTTACAATAACATTTTTACAAAGCTCAAAATCTGTGTAGCCAATTGTTTTTAAAAAAATGCCGTTTGTCAAAAGTATTTTTACCTAAAAGCCGGTTGACCAAAAATGGCAACCGGCTTTAATTTACAGGTAAACGCTGTGTGTTTGGTATAGATTGGGGGATTATTTTATATTCTTTTTAAGCACAATAAAATAGCCTGATATGCAGAATACAACGGTATATATAAGGCTGATCCATACCTCTTCTGTAAAAATAACGAAGTTGCCTTCCATGGTGCTTTTTAAATCTTTAAAACTGGTGGCTGCTGTAGGTGCACAGTAAGGAATGAGGTAAGTATATTGCCAGTGTGCCATAACCAGGATGATGCCCATAATGGTGGCAATAAGTCCAATGCCCATAGGTTTTAAAAAATCTGCCCAGATTAAGCTTAAAATAAATTGGATAGAAAAAATACCCAGAGAGGCTAAAAAGGCCCGCAGATAAATTTTCCGGAGCATGGAAACAGGAGAAAAATCTTTAAAATTAAATTGATGGTGCATGGCCTGTAGCACATGGCCGGATACCCATGTTAAAAAAGCAAACAACAGGGCACAGATAAAAATCAGGATTACACCGTATAGAAACTTAGCGAAATAAATGGAGAATTTATGTAAAGGCTGTGCAAACAAGGTTTTCCAGGTATCATTTTTATGCTCTACATTGTTTACAGAAAAGGCCATAAAAATCACGTAGAAAGGTAGAATCATAATGCCCATTACAGAAATGGTACTTCTGATTAGCTGAAACCACAAAAGTTGTGGTGTTAAATGAAGATCGATCATTCTTTGATTCTGACCTGAAAATCCAAGTGCGATCAGCGTACAGATGATGGCGGGCAATAAAACAGAGGCCCAGAAAGCCAGGGTTTTTCTTGATTTGTAAAATTCTGAAAGAAGCGATATGTATAATGAACGCATACTTAACTGGCTTTGGTAATGTCTAAGAATAAATTTTCGAGATCCTTTTTTTGCTGGTAAAGCGCGGTAACGGTCAAACCGTTTTGTATAAGCAAAGCGTTTATGGCGCCATTGGTTTCCTTATCCCTGAAAGGGAGAACAAGAACAGTCGCGTTTTTTTCCAGCACTTCATAACCGGCTTTGTGGAGGAGTGTTGCTGCTTTTTCGATCTGATCCTGGCCGAGTTCAATGTGAAGGGAAGATTTGCTGAGCTGATGCAATTCTTCAATAGAGCCCTGAAACAGTAGCTCGCCATGATGGATAATGCCAACATGCGTGGCTATGCGCTCAACTTCTGCCAACAGGTGGCTGGATATCAAAATGGTTTTATGGTGTTTGACTGCTAATTCTGTCAGCAGGTTTCGTATTTCTATTATGCCGTTCGGATCAAGTCCGTTTGTGGGTTCGTCGAGCAACAGCAATTGCGGATCTGATACAAGTGCCAGGGCAATGCCCAAACGTTGTTTCATGCCAAGCGAATATTTTCCGGCTTTCTTATGGGCTGCATCTGCCAGCCCCACAAGACTGAGCATTTCGGTTGCTTTGCTTTTAGAAATACCCAGTAAAAGGCATCTGTTTATCAGGTTTTCGCGCCCGGTAAGGTGCGCATAAATAGCTGGCTGTTCAACCAGCGCACCTATTTGTTTTAAAATCTCTACACGATGGGCATTGATTTCTTTTCCAAATATAAAAACCCGGTCGGCAGGCGATTTTAACAGGTTGAGCAGGATTTTTATGGTGGTTGTTTTTCCGGCACCATTCGGACCTAAAAAGCCATAAATGCTTCCCTTCGGTACCTGGAGGGATATGTTCTTAATGATGGGTTGGTTCCCATAATTAAAACTTAAGTCAACCGTTTCAATCGCAGATGTCCCCATGTGTTTTACTGGAAAATAGCGGTAGCCTGTTTAACAATTGAGTTGTTTGTTTTGGCTGGTTTAACCACTACCTCTTCATTGTTTCGATTGCTGTTAACGCTTAATGTTAATACAATCATCATAAATAAAGGTAATAACAAGAGTAAAAAGGGCGAAGTGTTTGCTAATCGTTTCATAATCTTTCGTTTTGATGAATCAAAGAAAAGCAAGAATTACGGGCTGCTAAAATCTATTATACCAAGTGTTCAGGTTTATAGATGAACGGCTATAAACGGCGTTTGTCGATAAAAATTGCCCATTTGTGCGTTCGTAGAAAAAAAATGCCCGTTCGTAGATTGTACACTTAAAAAACATAAAGATTAGCTATTTTGGTTGCATGAAAAAAAATAAAGGCCTTATTATCTTACATACTTTGTTCTGGCTGGTAATCATTTTTATTCTTGTGCTTAGCATTTTTTTAAATCCTGAGAAGAATATTACGCTCAAACATTACTTTATCAGTATCGGAATGTTCGGCATTATAAACGTTTCGCTTTTTTACATCAATTATATTTTTCTTATTCCAAACCTGATCAAGAAACATAAAAGGTATTTTTTATACAGTTTGTTTTTTATCGTTTTACTGTTGTTGGGCCCTTTAATTAAAACCTGTGTAGCGGTTTTAAATCCGAAGGAACTTTTAACCCATATGGAAAAGGGAAAACCTGAACTTTTTGATTACCGGTTTTATTTCTTTGGACAGGTATTTATATGTGGTTTTTTCCTGGTTTCGAGTTGTATAATTCGGTTTGCGGTAGATTGGTTCGATGCAGAACGTATTCAGCGCAACCTTGAAAATGAACGCAGGGAAATGGAACTGCAATTTCTTAAATCGCAGCTTAATCCTCACTTTTTGTTTAACTCTTTGAATAATATTTATTCGCTTGCTTACCAGAAATCGGATAAAACAGCCAATGCGATTATGAAGCTGTCGGAAATTATGCGGTACATGATTTATGAAAGTAATGATCCGACTGTTCCCTTAAATAAGGAAGTAGAATATCTTAAAAACTATATTGAACTTCAGAAAATCCGTTTTAAGGATGGGGCTTATATAGAAATGAGTTTAAGCGGCGAAATCGACGATCAGAAAGTAATTCCGCTGATGTTGATTTCTTTTGTTGAAAATGCTTTTAAGCACGGGGTTTTAAATGATCCTTCAGATCCGGTTAAGATAAATATTATTGCAAACCAGAAAATTCTGCATTTTAGTGTAATCAATAAGAAGAACAATTTAAACAAAGATGCACAAGGTGGGGTAGGACTTCCCAATGTAGAACGCCGGCTTCAACTGGTTTATCCGGAGAGATATAAATTAAATGTTGTAAATTCGTCTACTCACTATACCTGCGAACTGATGATAGATATTTAGAACGGTACCAACTGTAACTGAATGTGTATATAAAAAAAATAAAATGAACCTAAACTGTATTGTTGTTGATGATGAGCCACTGGCGCTCGATATTCTGGAAGACTATATTTCCAAAGTACCCTTCTTAACCATGGTGAAGCGAAGTACCAATCCGATTGAAGCTTTGCAAATTGTGCAGGCCGGAGGTATTGATGTGGTTTTTCTGGATATCCAGATGCCCGAACTTACAGGGATTCAGTTTTTAAAAATTGCGGGTAATAAATGTCATTTCATTTTAACAACTGCTTACCCTCAATATGCTTTAGAAAGCTATGATTTAAATGTTTCTGATTACCTGCTTAAACCAATTGCTTTTGATCGTTTTTATAAAGCGGTAGAGAAGGTTCACAATCAGACAAAGACACAGGAAAATACAGCTCCCGTTCAACCGGCATACAGTGCACCGGTACCGCAAAATACCAGCAACCCGGTACAGGATTTTATTTTTGTAAAAACCGAGCACAAAATTCAGAAGATATACCTGCACGATATTCTGTACATAGAAGGCTTAAAGGATTACATTTCCATTTTCACGAAGGATGAACGCATCATTACATTGCAAAGCATGAAAAAAATGGAAGAAGCCCTTACCAAGGGTCAGTTTATCCGCGTGCATAAATCTTACATCGTTGCAGTCGATAAAATCGAAAGCATTGAAAGAAGCCGCATTACCATTGGCGATAAAATTATTCCGGTTGGCGATACCTACCGCGACGAATTTTTCAAAGTAATCGGAAATAAAAATATCTGATCGCTCTGCAGTAAGGCTTTAGGGAAGTTAGGCTGGTAAAGGCTGGTTTAATACTTTTCTGATGGCCGTTTCTGCTTCAAGCGTAATGTCGTTGGCTGTTTTATCGCCCGGTTCTATGGGTTGTAAAACAGTCCATTTCAAGGCATTCCCGGTGGTTAACGGAAAAGAACCATACCGAACAATTTTCCAGGAGTTTTCAATAGCCACAGGCACTACAATTGCATTGGGTACCGCTTTTAAAAGGGTGGCAATTCCTCCAAACTGAAAAGGTTTTAATTGTCCGTCTTTTGCACGGGTGCCTTCCGGGAAAATAACGGTGCTCCAGTTGTGTTCTTTCATGCGGCGGCCCAGTTTAATAATTTCAGAAATAGCTTGTTTATTATCTTTCCGGTTAATATTGGCGCCACCACCCAAACGCAGGTTAATGGAAATTGAAGGAATACCTTTTGCCAGTTCTATTTTGGAAATGAACTTGGCATGATAGGGACGTAAAAACCAGATCAACGCGGGTATGTCGTACATACTCTGGTGGTTGGCTGCAAAAATAATGGGCCTGTCTGTTGGTAAGTCAAAGGTATTATTGAACTGAATGGAATTGGCCAGGGAAAGCTGGCAATACGTAAGGAAAAAGTTAAGTATATCGACCGAAATTTTATGTGCTTTATAACCACCCAGTTTATAACATATCCATTGTATGGGATGAAAAATACAAAGGGTTAAACCGAAAAAAATATAAAATAAAGGACTTAACAGGTATCCAAAAAATTTACGCATTTCAAAAATAATTAAAGGGCAAAGATAAGCATTACAATTGTCCGTTTACAAATAGGAGTTTTACTTTTAAAATGGCTGCTACGCTCATGGAATCGGTTATTTCTCCGTTTAAAACCATTTGGTATGCTTCGTTAAAAGAAACTTTTTTCAGCATCAGTTGTTCCGTTTCTTCGGGCATTGGCAGGCCCTCGGTTAAATCTGTAGCCAGGTATAAAATAGATAATTCATCGCTTACCGAATTTGACAGGTGCATACGTTGAATCTCCTGCCAGTTCCTGGCCTGTAAGCCCGTTTCTTCCAGCAGTTCTCTTTTTGCGCTTGCCAGCGGATCGTCTTGTAGCGGGCCGCCACCTTCGGGAATTTCCCAGCTATATGCTTTTAGCGGGTACCGGTACTGGCCAACCAGCCAGGTATTTAAATCTGCATCGAGTGGTAAAATACCAATGGCCAGGTTTTTAAAATGAACGGTTCCATAAATACCTGAACCACCAGCGGGGTTTAGTACGTCATGTTCAGTTACTTCAATCCAGTTGTTGCTGTATTTGACCTGACTGTCCAACGTTTTCCATGGGTTTTCTGTTTCCATGCCGCAATATATAAATAGATAAAGGATTTATTACTTGACTACCGGAGCAGGTACCTTGCTTTTGGCAACTTTAGTAAAGCGGTAGTTCAAACTCAGTATAAAATTTTGCGTGTTGCTGGTCGAAAAGTTTCGGAGCCTGAAATTTTCACCTTCACTGATCAGCGTATTATTTTTGTTTCCGAAAACATCATTTGCCGTTAAGCGCAAATTAAGGCGGTTGCTAAAAAATAATTTCCTGGCCGAAAAACCGGAAGTAAGCGAGCCGCTGTTTCTTCCCTGTGCACTGGCATTATTGGCGTAATTTAAATTAGACTCGAAGGCGATCTTGTTTGGCAGTTGCAGTGAAAGGTTCATACCAGCCCTAAAAGAAAGTCCGTTCCTGTTTAAAGCACTGTTCAGTTTTGATGTATAATGGTTTTGTATGATGCTGATATTCGTATTGGCCGATAACCTTCCGGTGGGCTTATAATTTCCCATTAAAATAAGAGACAGCGAGTTGTTGGTTCCTATATTATCAAAAGTGGTTTCGGAACGGGCTGTATTTGAACCCGGAATTAAAATTACCGTTCTGTACCTTTCAATTACACCGCTACTGGTGGCATAAGACAGACGGGGGGTAAAAGACCATTTTTGCCCAAAAACACCAAAACTTACATCCATCTGGTGTGTGTACGAAGGCATTAAGCCGGGATTGCCATACGAGATGTTTAAGGTGTCTACATTATTTACCTGCGGATTCAGCGCATTCTCCCTTGGCCGGCTGATGCGGATGCTGTAGCTGGCACCTATATTATATCTTTTTTTGAAAAAACGGTTAACCGATACATTCGGAAACAGGCTTAAATAAGGTTTTGTATGGTAATTATCGCCCGTAGAAAGATCGAAATTTACATCCGTTCGCTCTGCCCTGATACCGGTTTTTATTCCCCAGCCATTGTTCCGGTAATTGTACGTGGCATAAGCAGCCAGTATATTTTCATGATAAAGGAACTGATTGCTCAGTTTGGGATTGATGTTGAACACCTGATTGGCAAAATCATAATTCTGTACAGAGAGGTTGTTGTCGTTGTTTTGCTTGTTAAAGGCAAACCCCATTTCAATACGGTCGCGCTTATTAAAAACGGGTTTCTCATAATCGGCATTTAGCTGTAATCCGTTGCTGCCGGTATGGTTCAGGTTTTGCTGCAACCCGGGTTTTAAGGTGCTGGGCTGTGCATAAGAAGTATAATATGCCCGCTGATCCTGGTTGCCATTGGTATTAAAGGTTAGTCCAAGGCTCAGCTTACCTCCGCTGGTATCGGTCTGGATGCTGTAATCGGCATTGAAAGAATAATTGTGACTTTTCCCGTCTCCGGTATTTAACTGGTTGCGCAGTCTTTTCTCAACAAAGGTTTCAGAAAGATAATGCAGTTCGTTGAAAGAATTTGAATTGGACCGGTTGCTGTTATAGTTGGTCGAAACACGTAAATTTTGTTTGGGCGTAATATCCCAGTTCAGTCCGCCTCTTAAGTTACCACCTTTGCTCTTGTTCTTGTAATTGCCGTATTGATCGTAATAAAAGGTCGTATCCGGGAAGAAGTTCTCCCGGTAACTGTGGTTGTTTCCCTGGTTAATGTTGTACCGGTAAGCTGCGCTACCATTGATGGAATAGGTTTTGGCTTTATAAGAAGCATTTGCATTCGAATTGGTATTGCCTCGTAATCCGCCGGTAATACCTGCATTCCCGTTAAAGCCTACCTTAAAACCTTTTTTCATCACAATGTTGATGATGCCTTCTCCATCGCCGCTGTATTTGGCCGGCGGATTGGTTAAAACTTCTATTTTCTCAATGGCATCTGAGGGAAGTACATTCAGCAAATCGGCAATATTGGAGGTCATATAATCTGAAGGTTTCCCGTCAATGAAAACCCGTGTGCTTTTTTTGCCTGCTATACTTACATTCCCATCTATATCTACCTGAACCATGGGCACATCTTTAAGGATATCGGTTGCTGTACTGCCTTCGGCCAGTAAGGACGATCCGAGGTTATAGGTAACGCCATCGGCACCAAATTCTATGGTGGGTTTCTGTACCGAAATGGTTACTTCCTGCAGGTTGTTGTCGTCTGAGCTGATTTTCAGGGAGCCTATGTTCTTTTCAGGATTTTTCTCTGTTAAGAGGATATCGTTTACGATCAGGGGAGTAAAACCCACAAAGCTAACCCGGATCCGGTAGCTTCCCGGTTTTAGGTTTTTTACGCTGAAGAAACCGTTTTCATCGGTGGCTGTGGTGGTTATAACCTGTTCGGAACCGGATGCATATACAGAAATAACGGCCGCAGGAACGGGTAGGCCATTGGGTAATTCTACTACTTTTCCGGTAATCATGCCTTTTTCTGCTGCCAGGGCAACAGAGCCAATCAGCAGCAGTAAGCATGTAAAGAATATTTGGTGTAGAGGTTGTTTCAAGAGATTAATTTTTATTCAAAAAAAAAGTGCCTGAAATTCTTTTCAGACACTTTTTTAATATTAAAATGAACCTTCGTCAGGCCTGTTGTCCTGATCGTCAGATTTTTTACCTTTCTTAAATCCAAAGGTCGTTTTGCCAAAGCGGTAAGAGTAAGTAATATTACCCATGGTGCCTTGCATCCGGCGTTGGAAATCGATACTTGAATAAGCACTGTTGGTGGTCATGCTCCATTTACGTGTATTGAAAATATCCCTTACGTTAAAGCTTAACGATGATTTTTTATTCGGGAAATCATACTTGGCGCCACCATCTACACCATACATCGCATTCCTTTTACCCTGTGCCATTACTTCTGAACCGCGGTAATCGCCACGTACCTGGAACGACAGGTTTTTAATAACTGATAAGTTTGCTGTAAGATTGGCATTCCAGCTAAAACCGTTGGTGCTTGTAATACCATATTCAGGTACTGCATCGATTTTACTTTGATACAGGTTAACGTTACTGGTAAAATTAAGTGCTTTAATCAGGTCGAAACGGCCAATTAACTCCACACCACTGTTAATGGAGCGGGTTAAATTGCGTGGTGTTGAAGTAATAATACCAGCAGCATCCGGTTCGCTTCTAACACGCTGTATTACATCGTTGGTTTGACGGAAATATACGCTCGAAGTAAAGGTTACTTTTTTCCAGTATTTGCTGTAGCCCAGTTCAAATGAATGTACATCCTCTGGCAACAGGTTCGGGTTACCTGCACGGTAGTTTAAAGGATCTGATACATCCAGGAACGGATTGATATCCCATGCCCGAGGGCGATTAACACGACGGGTATAGCTTAACTGTAACTGTTGTTCGGATGCAAATTTCTGGGTTAAAAATACACTTGGGTATAAACGGTTGTATTTAATTTTTCCAGGTGTCTCATACAGGTTGTTGTTTTTATCATAACCTTCCAGATGTGTGTCTAACTGGGCATTCTCTCCCCTTAAACCGATCTGATAACCGAAATTATCGATCTGATTCTGGTAGTTGATGTAAAGAGCATGTACCTGATCTTTGTTCTTAAAGAAATTGTTCAGAGCATAATAAGTTACATAAGAACCATTTTGTAAAGAATCTGCTTCCTGGTTATTTCTGCCTAAACGGATCTGGCTGCGGTAACCGGTTTCAAGTTTACCCGCTTTTCCAAGCGGAAGGGTATAGTCTGCCTGGATGTTGTAGTTGGTATTGTTCCCTGTATTATAGGTATGCTGAATACTTGGTGGCAGGCTTACCGGCAAGCCATTTTGGTTGTATATATTGGTGTTGTACTCCTGGTTGTTGTCGTTTGTACCATGAGAGTAACCAAAATTAAATGTAATTTCTTCTTTTGGTTTTTTGAACTTATGACTAAAGTCGAGGTTCAGGTCGTAACTGTTTCCGCTTCCGTCGTTCTTGTTGTTGCGGTTGCTTAAAGAAACCGGATTAAGAGCATTGTTTAACTGGTTAATGCTGATCTGATCATCACGGTTATTATCACGGATGTTGAAACCACCCGAAAGACTGATTACACTTTTTTGTGTCAGGTAATAATCAATACCCGCCTTTGCATTGTGTCCTTTATCTAAGGATAAAGACCTGGTGTTCTGGTTGGCAAAAGCAATGGAACTCGGTGTATTGAAATAAGAAATATCCTGGTAGCCACCGCCTAAGCGGTTACCATAGCGGTAGCTGTAGTTGCCATAAAGATTTACTTTGCTGTTTTGAAAGCTCAGGTTGGTATTGGCGTTGTAGTTATCGCGGTTACCAGCTGTAAGGGCAGCAGATCCGTTAAAGCCAAGTTTGGTGTTCTTTTTCAGAACGATGTTGATAATTCCCGACTGGCCTTCTGCATCATATTTTGATGAAGGGTTGGTAATCAGCTCAACGGTTTCGATGGAACTGGCCGGTATCGACTGCAAAATCTGCGCAACATTACCACCAGCAATAAGAGATGGTTTTCCATCAATTAACACTTTTACACCGGTTGATCCGCGTAAGCTCACATTCCCGTCTATATCGGTTTGTACAGAAGGTACATTTTGCAAAAGGTCTGTAGCCGATCCGCCTTCACTTACAAGACTTTGATCAACAGAGAATACTTTTTTATCAATACCCATCTGCATGGCCGCTTTCTGGCCGGTTACAGTTACCTCACTCAGTACATTGCCTTTGGCCGTGTTCATTTTAATCTCGCCAAAGTTTAAGGTTCCGGTAGCCGAGGTGATGACAACATTGTCGCGCACCATGGTCTGGTAACCAACATAGCTGATTTTAAACGTAAAGGTTCCGGCAGGGATATCGCTCATGGTGAAAACACCATTTATATCCGTTTGTGTAATTTTTACATTTGCTTTCGTCGTTGAATTGATTAATACGGCCGAAGCAAAGGGAATGGTTTCGGCAGTTTTGGCGTCTTTTAATACACCTGTAATTTTTGCTTTTCCTCCTGTTTGGGCAAAGAGAGCACAGGAGATACTCAGAAATAGGAGGGTTAAACGTATGGTTTTTAAGTTAAAAGGGCTCATTAAAATATAAATTGTATGTGTGTTTCTAAAAGGAAGACAAAGTAACGGCAAGGAAGTTTAAAAAAGGAGTCGTAACCATTTTATTACAGCCCTTAAAGGGTAATATTTTTGTTGTGATGGCAGGTAAAATGAGATTTTTACAATTCCAAAACATTTCGTCTTATTTTAAGTAGAGATTCGTCTGTTTTTAACCAGTTTCGAATGATTACATTTGCTTATTATGAATAAAAAAATATTAATTGTTGATGATCTGCACCCTGCTTTTAAAGAGCAGGCTACTTTGCTGGGTTACCAGGTTGATGATGAACCACAGATTACCCGTCAACAAACTTTAGATAAAATAAAAGGCTATGCCGGTATTGCTGTAAGAACAAAATTCAGAATTGATGCCGAATTATTGGAAGTTGCCACAAACCTGCAGTTTGTAGCGCGTGCAGGTGCTGGTTTAGACAATATAGACGAAGCCGTAGCCCATAAAAAAGGGATAAAACTGATCAATGCACCGGAAGGGAACTGCGACGCAGTGGGCGAACATGCAGTGGGTATGCTACTTGCC
>JASLGV010000399.1 GCA_030149995.1 Pedobacter sp. | reverse complement strand
TTAAAATCCGAATGATAATAGCCATGTGAAGCCAGCTCATGCCCGCTGCGGGTAATTCTTGCAATCAGGTCGGGAATCTCCTGAGCAAAAGTTACGGTACAAAAAAATGTTGCTTTTACCTGAAATTTATCCAGTAAATCCAGGATAGCAGTGGTGCCGGCTCTTGAAATGGCAATCTGATCTTTAAAATCAATTGTTTTCCCATATTCAAGGGGCATATCAAACTCTTCAATGTCGAAACTTAGCAGAACCATTACTTAGGTTGAATATTGGTTGAACGGATAATGTAATTAGGACGGTTTTTGCTTTGCATAAACATTTTTCCAATGTATATACCAATAATGCCAAGGATGATGAGCTGAAGTCCGCCGAAAAATACGATGGTCATAATAACAGATGCCCATCCCGAAACCTCTACTTTATGTACAAAAGCATATATAATATAAGGTATATAGAGAACGGAGGCAAATGAAAGGATAAAACCTAAATAAACGGCAGTATACAGTGGTTTGATACTGAAAGACGTTACGCCGTGTAAGGCCAGGTTCATCATTTTCTTTACCGTGTATTTGCTTTTCCCCGAAAATCTGGGGGCCGGCTGGTAATGCATGGCATATTGCCGGAAACCGAGCCATTTGACCAAACCACGCAGAAATGGTTCATTTTCGTGAAAATCCCTGAAAACGGTTACCACCTTTTGATCCAGTAACCTGAAATCGGCAGAGCCTGGCTCAAGCTCTATATCAGAAAGTTTATTTAATATTTTATAAAAGAGAGAAGACGAACTTCTTTTGCCTTTCGAAAGGTTCTTATCTTCCTCGCGGATGGTATATACCACCTCATATCCTTCTTCCCATTTTTTTAACATATCGGGAATCATGCCTGGTGGATGTTGCATATCGCAATCCATAGAGATGACACAGTCGCCCCAGGCATGATCCATACCCGCCTTAACCGCAAGCTGATGACCGAAGTTTTTAGAAAACTCCAGGAAATATACATTTGGATTAACCAGCGACAGGGCTTTGATTTTTTGCAGGGTCAGATCCGAACTCCCGTCATCAACCAGAATAATTTCATGGTCGTAATCAAGGGTTAAAAACTGCTGTTTAATGCTTTCTACAATGATGAAAATATTTTCAGCTTCATTGTAGGCTGGGATTACAATGGATACTAATTTTCTCATGTGTTTAAGCTGGGATAAGTGCGGTAATCTTCTTTAAGCATCTGGAAAATAATTACCAGCCAGATGATTACACAAGGTAGTGCCTTTAGCGAATAATGCTGTACATAATTTACACGTATAAACCGTGGAAAAAGATCCGAAGGACTCATACTTGTTAGCAGGAAAGCAAATATAAATAAGGTAATGATCCATGTCTTTTTAGGGGTTGGCTGGATGATAAACCAGATGGCTACGCCGGCAAAAGCAATGATATAAGTAGGCGATTCGGATCCACTGCTAAAAATAACGGTAAAGATCAGGGTAGAAGCCAGCAGCATGAATCTAAAATGCAGATTTTTATATTGGCTGATTCTTAAATAAGGCAAGCCGAAAAGTGTTAAGCCCGTTAAAAGGAAAGGCAGGGTTGGGATAGAAGCATCGCGGGTAATACGGCGAACGATACCCATTACAGAAATATCCTGCCCAGAATTGAGTACGGCATTCAGATCATTCTTATGTCTTAACGAAGTATACCAATCCTGATACGATTGAACAAGGAATTTCGGAGAGGACAATAACATCGGTGCTGCAAACAGCAGGGCAGCTATAACAATACCCGATAAAATGAATTTAACTTTGTGTTTGCTGAAAAAGAAAAAGGCAAGGCCAACAATACCGTATAATTTAACAAATGTGCCTAATACAATAAAAAAGGCCGACTTACTTTCCTTTTGTTTAATGATATAAGAAAAGCTCAGTAAAATGCAACCTGTTAAGGCAACATTGAACTGAAAACTTAATAAAGCCGTTAAACTTTCGTGCAGGCAGATCCAGGCAATCAGGATGCGTTTATTTTGAGATACCGGCAAGCTGAGGATACCCCATAACAGGATACTTACATTAAAGATGTTCCATAGGATGGTTCCCACGCCATCCGGTAAAAGTGCAAACGGGGCAATTAACAATCCGAACAAAGGGCCGTAATGATTAGAATCCAGATATTCGGCGTATTCTAAATATAGGTTCTTGAATTCAATAGAATGCCAAAACGTATACTTAAAAATCAAATAGTTGTTATAAGAATGATGCAAATACTGTTTGCTGGCTGCGATAACAGCCACTAAAATATAAACAGCAATTACAAATTGCTTTTTTAAAAATAAAGAAGAAATCTTCCTGAGTGTGTTATTATTTAACGCGGTCATGTCTTTTTGGTGTCGCAATATAAGAAATTTAATATGCTGCAACTAAAAATTAGTGCCCTCATAGCCTTTCAACGGCTAATTTTCTTGTTTTATCTTAAAAAAGATGAGGTTTGAGGGCGGGTTTGTAAGGATTGCGAAGCTTTAAGAAGCAGTTTTATTTCGTAATTAGTGGTGTATTTAAATTTTATGCTTTTTGTTTTCAGGCGTTTAGGTTGTTTGTGTTAAAAAAGAGTGTTTAATGATTTGCGGGGGTGTTTATTTTTTCTACCTTTGCATCCCCGATCGGATGATAGGGTTTGCGGGTTGAGAAGATGGAAA
>JASLGV010000392.1 GCA_030149995.1 Pedobacter sp. | reverse complement strand
TTAACCGGTTTGCCGTTTGTTACCGCACCGAATAAATTTGAAGCCCTTGCGGCGCACGATGCAATGGTAGAATTATCAGGCGCTTTAAAACGTACGGCCGTTGCTTTAATGAAAGTTGCCAATGATGTGCGTATGCTGAGCTCTGGTCCGCGTTGTGGCATTGGCGAAATTGTGATTCCTGATAACGAACCCGGTTCGTCTATTATGCCTGGTAAGGTTAATCCTACCCAGCCAGAAGCCCTTACCATGGTTTGTGCACAGGTAATTGGTAACGATGTTGCCGTTTCTGTAGGCGGAGCCACCGGTCATTTTGAACTGAACGTGTTTAAACCGCTTATTGCAGCAAACGTATTGCAATCTGCCCGTTTAATTGGCGATGCCTGCGTATCTTTCAATGATAAATGTGCTGAAGGAATTACAGCGAATGAGCCAGAAATTAAAAAGCATTTACAAAACTCTTTAATGCTGGTAACCGCTTTAAACCCGCATGTAGGTTACGAAAATGCAGCTAAAATTGCGAAGAAAGCACATAAGGAGAATAAAACTTTAAAAGAAGCAGCCGTAGAACTGGGGCTATTAACAGCCGAACAGTTCGATGCCTGGGTACGCCCGGAAGACATGGTCGGCAGCTTAAAATAATTGCCGGTAAACACTTCCGGCGCGGCCTGCCGAAGCAGGAAGGTGTTTTAACCCGGTTTTAACAGAAACGTAAACGATGCGATCGGGATACCTGTTGTAGAAGGATTCGCACAGGTATCTTTATAATTTTAGAACTGTAAATGCCCGTATTTAGAAGAATGGTTTTTAGAAAGAATATCTGCAAGACCGCTCCGGCTACCTCCTTATTTAAGGGACTTTTACCGGTGCTTGGCGGATTGTTGTTGTGGGGCTGTGAAAGACAACCAAATATACAGGGTAAAGGCGAGCTGTTTATGCAGGGCGTGTGGAATGAAGATTCGGTAGCACTGAGCAATAAGCTCAGTAACTATACGCAACACCGTTTTAAATTTACATGCGATTCTTTTTATGTAGATCTGACCACACACAGCAAAGTAAACTTTTACGAAGATTCCTGTTATAATAAAGGAGTCTGGAAAGAATATGCCAAAGGTGTATATGCCGTAAAGGGCGATACCTTGTTTCTGGGTGGTACGTTTACACATGCCAATTACAAACAAAAAATTTCGGGCTGTTACCGGATTGGCCGCTACGACAAAAATTTCCTGATTAAAAAATCTGTTCCGGATACGCTTTTACTGGAAAGCCTGAGCGATCAGCGTGAAACGAAGTTAACCTTAAAAGAAAAAATTACCTGCGTACAAAAAGCATTATAAGAAAATGATATTTACATCCATTAAAAAGAAAATTACCGTTGGTTTTGCCCTGGCAATTCTAACGTATGCACCCATCAAAGCAAGTGCATGGGGCATGCTTGGCCACCGTATTGTTGGCGAAATAGCCGACAGCTACCTGACGCCAAAAAGCCGTAAAGCCATTGAAGGTATTCTGGGGAGTGAATCTCTGGCCATGTCTGCCAACTGGGGCGATTTTATCAAATCAGACTCCTCTTACAACTACCTGTATAACTGGCACTTTGTAAACCTGCCGGCAGGTTTAAATAAAGACGGTGTTTTTAATTTGCTGGATACGGAGAAAACCCCGAATGTATACAACAAAATACCTGATCTGATTGCCATACTGAAAAACAGCAACAGCACCCTCGATCAGAAAAAACTGGCCATCCGAATGCTGGTGCACATGGTGGGCGATTTGCACCAACCGATGCACACGGCACGTAAAGAAGACCTGGGCGGAAATAAAGTTCAGGTTCTTTGGTTTGGAGAAAAATCGAACCTGCACCGTGTATGGGACGAAAGTTTAATTGATTACCAGCAGTTAAGTTATACGGAGTATGCCCGTGCAATTAACCACCCTTCAAAAATTCAGCTTTATAACTGGCAAAAAAGCACCCTGAAAGATTGCATCTACGAATCGTACGAGGTGTGCAATAAGATTTACGATAACATTAAGCCGGATGCGAAATTAAGCTATCGTTACAATTTTGAATGGATCGATACTTTAAACGAACAATTGCTTAAAGGCGGTGTTCGTTTAGCAAAAATCCTGAATGATATTTACGCTTAAAAACAGCAAAAGATAACACAGAACGGGCCTGCAATATGCGGGCCCGATTTATTTACAGCTGATCTGCATTTATGTACAGCAAATTAATCTGAAAAGAATGAAAATCTTAATGGTATGCCTGGGTAATATTTGCCGCTCACCGCTGGCAGAGGGCATTATGCGTCATCTGGTGGCCGCGCGCGGGTTAAACTGGGAAATTGCTTCTGCCGGAACAGGCAACTGGCATGTAGGCCAGGCACCCGATAAAAGAAGTATAGCTGTTGCCCGTTTACATGGTTACGACATCCGTAAGCAACGTGCAAAACACTTTAAAGAAAATATGTTTGCTTATTACGACCTTATTTTTGTAATGGATAAAAATAATTTACGTGATGTCTTTGCATTGGCAAATAATCAGGCAGCACGTGATAAGGTGCATCTTTTTCTGGAAGACGGAGAAGTGCCCGATCCTTATTACGATAATAATGCCTTTGAACCGGTGTGTAAACAGATTGAACAGCGCTGTAAAGAAATTATTGAGGAATACGCTTAATGTAGCGGGTACATGAAACCGTTTTATACAGGCCGGGGTTTGTTCCCGGCATGCAGCAGGTAAATAAACTGAAACATGCAAAAGGAGGCCAGTGCTCCAAAGGTATGCCACAGAAAATGCGTACCGGTAGCAAGCCATACAGACTTATCAGCCATGCGGAACACCAGGGCGAAAATAAAAGAAACCAACGCATACAATACCCAGATACCATTTTTCCATCTGGTTTTATACAGGTAGCTGAGTACCGGTAATAAAACCAGGGCAGCCATGGCCGCGTAATTGAGGTTGATGAAAAACTGCAGGTCGCTTTTATGAACCTGACTCCGTAATACAAACTGGAAGATCATATAAAGGAGCACCATTAAGGCTGCCCAGTACCACCGCGTTACTTTTGTAAGAAAATATACACCCGCAGAAAGACAAAGCAACATGATCGGTAACCAGTCCATGATAATAAATACCGGCCAGCGCCTGAGGCCGTGATAAGTTGTACCACCTATTCCGCCAATGTAAAGTAAAACCAGGGCCATACTTAAAAAACGATGTGTTTTAAAATTTCCCCGGAGTTTAACCGTCCAGTATAAAGCGATGGCCAGAAAAAAGCAGCTTGTAAGGGTGTTGAGCGGCTCGGGAAAAAAATGTTGCAGGTTTGTTTCGGTATACAACATACCGCCGTCTGGTGGTGTCTGGATAAAAGGATTCATGTTGAAATAACAGCTGGTTAAAATTAAATGTTTGACCAGAAAATCATTAATTTAAATATATTTATAATCCACTTTCAAAATATAAACTTACATGGAACAACCTAAACTTTACATGCTCATGCTGGGCTGTAAACCAACCGGCCGGCATACGGAGCAGCATGATGTTTTTTTTGGTATTGCCAGCACACTCAAAGAACTGATTCCTGCAATTCAAGAGTTCTGGCCCGAGGCACAGGATAAGATCCACATCGATGCCTGGAGAGAGGTAAAAGCTGTAGATGGTTTTCTGATCGAAGTAGTGGATGTACACCAATCTTTTAAAAATGAAAATAACCTGTTTTTCATCAACCTGGGCGGCTACCGGCCGGGCGAATTTGACGAGCCGCATTACAGAATGCTTGTATGTACGGGCGATAAGGCAAGCGCTATTAAACAGGCAAAAGAAACGGCCTTTTATAAACATACCAAGTTTGCCGGGGCTGATTCGCACGTTGATGATAAATATGGAATTGATGTAGACGATCTCTTTTCAATTGAAGACGTGCTTCCTAAAGCGTTAAAAGAAAAATACCGCCTTAAAATAACGGAAGCGAAAGACCTCGAAGAAGACGTTATACATTTAGGCTATTTCCGCCTTAACAATTTAACATAAGCGCATTTAATAAAAAATGACAAACCTTTTGTTGCCGGGGCCTGTTGAATTTATAACATCAACTTATAATAAATATGAAAACGACCACAGTAACAACGGAGATTTTAAATGATCTTGTTTTGATAAACAACGATCGTATTGAGGGGTATGAGCGTGCCCGTAAAGAATTGAAAGCGCATGATCTGGATTTAAAGTCCTTGTTTCTGAACATGATCGAAGAAAGCCGGAAATATAAAATGGCCCTGGCAACCGAAATTTCGGCTTTGGGAGGTGAGATCGAAAATGGAACAACCAATTCTGGTAAAATTTACCGGGCCTGGATGGATGTTAAAGCATTATTTACCGGGAACGACAGGAAAGCGGTTTTAGACAATTGTGAGTTTGGCGAGGATGCCGCACAAAATGCGTATAAAACAGCACTGGAAGAAGAAGAACTGCCTGCGCACATAAGAACGATTGTTTCTGATCAAAAGGCTTCATTAAGAAGATCGCACGATGAGATCAAGCGTTTACGGGATGCGCAGGTTTAAAATATTTGCACATGAATGAACAAGAATGGGATGTATAATGCATCCCATTCTTGTTTTAATCCCTTAGCGTCCAAGCTCGCGATCTAAATGCTCGGTAACCCTTAAGATGGTATTGTCTATGGTATTGCTCAAAATGGTCAGGTACGAACCTTTCTTCGCTGCTTTTATGGCTTCAGTAAGGCAGACCGTACTTTTATTGTTTATAATCACTTCTTTTTGCGGATCTATTTCATGGATACCTTTTAATAAGAGATTGATCATTTCCTGCTGTTCACGTCCGCGGAGATACTTTTCCTGGCAGATGTAAATTTTATCAAACATCTGTGCCGAAATCCGGGCAATTTCAACAATATCTTCATCCCTCCTGTCGCCCGTACCCGAAATAATACCCACATGTTCTGTAGCCTCTACGGTTTGTAAAAAAGCTTTTATGCCGTTAAAACCATCGGGGTTGTGTGCAAAATCGACCAGTATCTTGAAATCCTTAAACTCAAAAACATTCATCCTGCCGGGCGTATGCGCTGTAGAAGGAATAAAGGTTTCGAGCGACAGGCGGATATCTTCCGGTTTGTATCCCCATAAATAGGTGGCCAGGGTTGCTGCCAGCACATTCTGGATCATGAAATTTACCTGTCCGCCAAAGGTTAAGGGAATATACGTTGCTTTGTCGACCCTTAACTTCCAGTTGCCCGTTTTAATGGTGATAAAACCATTTTCGTAAACAGCCGCTATGCCCCCCTTTTTACAATGCTCTCTGATAACGGGATTTTGTTCGTCCATGCTGAAGTAGGCAACATTGCATCTGGCATCGCGAGCTATTTTTACACAATGACTGTTGTCTGCATTTAACACGGCCCAGCCGCTTCTTCTTACCGCGCCAATTACCACAGATTTTACCCGTGTCAGATCATCGAGCGTATGGATGTCGCTCAGCCCCAAATGATCTTCCTGGATATTGGTAACCACGCCAATATCGCAGGCGTTAAAACCCAGGCCCGAGCGGAGAATGCCGCCCCTGGCGGTTTCCAGCACGGCAAATTCTACCGTTGGATCTTTTAAAATGAACTCGGCACTTACCGGCCCGGTGGTATCGCCCTGCATCAGCATGGTGTTGTGCACATAAATACCATCGCTGGTGGTAAAGCCCACACGCTTTCCGTTGCTTCTGATAATATGGGCAATAAGCCTTGTGGTGGTGGTCTTTCCATTGGTACCGGTTACGGCAATAATGGGAATTTGCGAAAGTTTACCCGGTGGATAGAGCATATCGATAACCGGGGCGGCTACATTTCTGGGTAAACCCTCACTGGGTGCCAGGTGCATTCTGAAACCGGGAGCTGCATTAACTTCCAGTACCACCCCGCCGTTTTCGGTTAGCGGTTGTGTCAGGTTGTTAGCCATGATATCGATGCCGCAAATATCCAGACCGATTACGCGCGAAATCCGCTCGCAGATAAAAATATTTTGTGGATGTACACTGTCTGTTACATCAATGGAAGTACCGCCGGTACTCAGGTTGGCTGTCGACTTGAGGTATACAATTTCTCCCGGCTGCGGAACGGTTTCGAGTGTGTAATCTTTTTTTGCCAGCAAGTCGAGCGTATCGCGGTCTACGCTGATTTCGGTTAAAACATTTTCATGTCCGTAGCCACGTCTTGGATCTGCATTTTCAAGATCAATCAGCGCCTGTATGCTGTGGATGCCATCGCCGGTAATATGTGCCGGATCCCGCTGGGCTGCAGCCACAACTTTATGATCTATAACGAGTACCCGGAAATCATATCCGGTGATAAAACGTTCAATGATGACCCGGCGCGAATAGGTTTTGGCATATTCAAATGCTTCTATAGCCGTTTCAATGGTTTTAATATTGATGGAAGCACCTTTTCCATGATTGCTGTCTAAAGGTTTAAAAACAAGGGGGAAGCCTAGGGTTTTAATGGCAGCTTCCAGTTCGCGGCGGTCTGAGATGGTAAGACCGGGGGCAACAGGAATGGCCGCTTCGGTTAACAGCCGTTTGGTTTCTTCCTTATTGCTGGCAATATCAACGGCAATGCTGCTGGTTTTTTCGGTCATGGTAGCCCGGAAGCGTACCTGGTTTTTTCCATAACCCAATTGCACCAGCGAATCCTTGTTCAGTCTGATGCATGGGATGTTACGCCTGGCGGCTTCTTCCACAATCGAACCTGTACTGGGACCTAAACGCTCTTTTTCACGGATTTCTTTCATCCGCCTGATGTCGTGTTCCAGATCGTATGGCCGGTTATCAATCAAAGCCTGTGCAATATTTACAGCCGCTTCTGCTGCATATATGCCAACCTTTTCTTCCACATAGCTAAATACGACGTTGTAAATGCCCGGTGTTTTGGTTTGACGTGTACGGCCAAAACCGGTATCCATACCGGCAATGGTTTGAATTTCAAGAGCAATGTGTTCAATTACATGCCCCATCCAGGTACCCTCTTTTACGCGCGTAAAAAAGCCGCCTTCTACACCTTTAGAGCATCGATGACTAAACATGCTGGGTAGTAGTGCTTCTATCCGTTCACTGAATCCCTGGATCAGGTTGGTTGGCAATTCTTCGAGCTCTTCCAGGTCCAAACGCATCTGGATCAGTTTTTTTCTGTTTATAGACCAGATGTTGGGGCCTCTCAGGACTTGTATATTTGATATTTTCATTGTAAATATTTGACTGTTTATTCCAATCTACAAGCTGTCTTTTACCCATCAAAGCTCCATTTTACAGGAAATTGGTACATGTAAATTATGTATTTATTTTGTAAATGAACACATCTGATCTTAAATCAGTTTTAAGTTATTTATACTTTAAAGTTAAGAATTCAGATTTTTGACCATCTGAGCGTAACTTGTTGATAAAGCCCGTATTATTGATAAAAAAAAGTCGCGTTTTTTATGATAAGCTGATATATTTGGTTTTTTAGCAGGATTATAAACGAAAAAAGATGATTCCGGAAGGTAAACTAATCATAATAGGTGGTGCAATCAATACGGGTAGTTTTACAGAAACCCAGTTTGGGCTGCCAGAAAACATGAATTTTTTTGAGCGTGGTATTTTAAAACGGATCACCACCGAATCATTAAAAGATACCGAATCCCGTTTCGAAATCATTACCACCGCCTCGCTGATGCCCGAAAAGGTAGGCGAAGAATATACAAAAGCATATGCACAGCTTGATGTACATAATATCGGGGTACTCAACATTGCCAATCGCGAAGAAGCAAATGCTGAAGAAAATGCCCTGCGCATAAAAGCGGCGGATGTAATTATATTTACAGGTGGCGATCAGCTGCGCCTGTCTTCTATTTTTGGCGGCACAATCATCCATCAGATTTTGCTCGATAAATACAGAAATGAGAAAGTGGTTATTGCAGGAACTTCGGCAGGAGCCGCTGCCAGCTCGAAAAATATGATTTACCAGGGCAGCAGTAAAGATGCCTTGTTAAAAGGCGAGGTAAAAATTACCGGCGGACTGGGATTTATTGATGATGTAATTGTAGATACCCATTTTGTACAACGTGGCCGTATTGGCCGTTTACTATATGCAACCGCCAGTAATCCGGGGATTCTGGGTATTGGATTGGGAGAAGATACCGGACTGTTTATTTCTGAAGGGCACAGAATGGAAGCCATTGGTTCGGGCATGGTTATTCTGGTAGATGGCCGGCAGATGGCGGATACCAATCTTACCGATGTGGAAATGGGACAGCCTGTTTCCATAAAAAATATGATTGTACATGTGATGTGCGATGGAGATGTGTACGATTTAAAGGATCATAGCCTGGTGATTCAGCATCCGAAAGCAATACCAACTGCTTAAACAAGCGGTAAGGCTTGCAGGATGTACCAGTAGATAAAGAGTTAATGTAAACTAAAGCTTGTACCATGAAAATTATCATCCACGGAGGCTTTTTTAGTGAATTGTCTACCAGTCAGGAAATCAAAAGGCAAAAACAGGCGGCGCTCCGTCGTATTGTAACCGCCGGATACGATTACCTTAAAACACATACAGCGCTCGAAACGGTTGTTTTTACCGTTTCTTTGCTCGAAAATGATGCGCTTTTTAATGCCGGCGCTGGTTCGCAGATTCAAAGCGATGGCAAAATCCGGTTAAGCGCCTCGCTGATGGATGGAAGTGCAGAAAAATTTAGCGGTGTAATTAACCTGGAAGATGTTAAAAATCCGATTCAGGTTTCGGAAAAGCTGCTTGGCTACAATGACCGTGTTTTAAGTGGCAGCGGGGCACAAAGCTTTGCCCGTAAAAACGGGTTTGATTATTTCAACCCCATTATACCCGTACGCCAGGCAGAATATGAAGCCCGGTTAAATCAGCAACATAACCAGGGAACGGTTGGTTGTGTTGCTCTGGATGATTCCGGCCGGATTGCGGCCGCTACCTCGACCGGTGGTAAAGGCTTTGAAATACCTTGCAGGGTAAGCGATTCGGCAACGGTAGCAGGAAACTATGCCAATAAATATGCCGGCATTTCCTGTACAGGTGTGGGCGAAGATATTGTAAGTGCCGCCCTGGCTGCAAAAATAGTAACCCGTGTAACAGACGGGTTTACCTTAAAAGATGCCTGCGATAAATCCTTTACAGAATTGAAGCCATTTGATGGTTTTGCAGGCGTTATAGGCATTGCCGCAAACGGCGAAATGTACCATTGCGATTCTCATCCATACATGGTTTGGGCATCTTTTGATGTTAATTTGCAGGTATTTAGCTAAATATACATTTAAAGTATTATTTTTGTTGCATGCCCAAACTGTATATTGTTTTATTTGTATGCCTCACCACGTTAAAGGTAGCGGGACAAAATATTGATAAATCCGATATCCAGGAGCCTGTATCGGGTGGAAGTGCCATTAACATTGCCGTTTCCAGGCTGGATATTGCCGATGGAAGCACCTATTACGATGAGGCACTGGAACAAGAACGTAAAGGTGATTTTAACGATGCTTTAAATCTTTTTGTTAAAGCCGCTTTCGAATTTAACTCAGCCAAAGATTTTAACCGTTACGGACAGGCTATTTTAAAACTTAGTCATATGCACTATATGCTGGGCCGGTTTAATGATGCAGAACAGGTACTGTTAAATGTAGCCCTGAAAAATTATTCCAAGATAGGCAGTAAACCCGGATTGATGAACTCTTATAGTTTACTGGGTAAAGTTTATCTGGCGGGTAATAAATATACACAGGCGATGTGGTTCTATACCCAGCAAGGTATTTTGGCCAAACAAACCAAAAATAACAATGCCTATATAGAGTCCGTTTTAGGACTTGCCCAGGTTAAAATAAAGAAAAAAGATTTTACCCTGGCCACCCGCGACCTTAACCAGGCCGAGTGGCTTGCCAGATCTGTTAAGAATACGCAGTATAACGGGCAGATTAAAGATGCAAGACTGGCAATTGCCACCAAAACAACCGGTAAAAAATAATCCAATACCACCCCATCCGTTTAAACATAACTTTAACGGATGTCTTTACCTTAAAATTACTTTTCATTAACGGATTTTTTCAAACAAAAATTCTTCCTTTACGTTTGCTAAAGCATTGCTGAATAGAATGCTTTTGTTTAGATTTGGTACGTTTTGACAAGGGACGGTAATTTTGCTGTCTCTTTTTTGTTTTTGTGATAAAATGGTATCATATTGGCTATATAAAATTTGAAATGGATTTTAAACAATTTAAAGAAATGTTAAAGAGAATATTTTTTGTAGTTTTTACCGCGGCAGTATTAGCCTGTAGTGCTGCACCTAAGCCACAGCCGGTTGTAGAGGGGATTGCCAATATAAAACCCGATGAGCAGCAGCAGCTGGTTATCCGGGAAGTTGTTAGCTTAATTGAAAATTATAATTTTAAGAAAATTCAGGTAAATGATTCCATTTCGTCTCTTATTCTGGATAAATACATTAAGACCTTAGACCCGGGTAAAAACTATTTCCTGGCTTCCGATATTAAAAGTTTCGAAAAATTCAGATATACTTTAGATGATGATTTTAAAAATGGCGACCTGAGTGCACCATTTTATATCTTTAATGTATACGCCAAAAGGCTGAATGAATACTTTAACTATTCGCTGGCCCAGGTAAAAGTTAAATATGATTTTAACCAAAACGATACGTATACCTACGATCGTGAGAAAATGCCCTGGGCAACTTCTATTGAGGTTTTGAATGATACCTGGAAAAAGCGCGTTAAGTATGAGCTGGTGAATCTGAAACTGGCTGGAACAAGCGATGCAAAAAACGTAGAAACGTTAACCAAAAGATACGAAAACCTGAGATCTCAGGCATCTAAAACAAATAATCAGGATGTATTTCAGTTTCTGATGGATGCATTTACCGAGTCTATTGATCCGCACACCAATTACTTCAATCCAAGTAATGCGACGAAATTTAACGAAGAGATGTCGCGTTCGCTGGAAGGAATCGGAGCGAGTCTGCAAATGGAAAACGAAGTGGTTAAAATTGCACAGGTAATTCCAGGTGGCCCGGCATTTAAAAGTAAACAAATCAGTGTAGGCGACCGGATTGTTGGGGTGGCACAGGGTGACGGAGAGTTTGTTGACCTTATTGGCTGGAGATTAGACGATGCTGTATCCAAAATTAAAGGCCCGAAAGGAACCAAAGTACGTTTGAAAATTATTCCCGTAGGTAAAGACCTGGCTTCAAAACCAGTTATTTTAGAGCTGATCCGCGAAAAAATTGTATTGCAGGATCAATCAGCCAAGAAAAAAATTAAAACGGTCACAACCAGCGGAAAAGAATACAAAATCGGTATTATCCAGGTGCCGGCATTTTATGCAGATTTTAAAGCAGCAAATGCAGGTGATAAAAACTATAAGAGTACCACGCGCGACGTTAAATTGTTGCTGGATACGTTAAAAAACGTGGATAAAGTAGACGCGATTTTAATGGATTTACGTGGAAATGGCGGCGGTTCTTTGGTCGAAGCGATTTCGCTTACTGGTTTATTTATAGATCAAGGACCGGTTGTACAGGTAAAAGACATGCGTGGTAAGGTAGAAGTTGACAGTGATGAAAATGCCGGTGTAAGCTGGGATGGTCCGATGGGTGTAATGGTAGATCGTTTGAGTGCTTCGGCATCTGAAATATTTGCCGGTGCCATTCAGGATTATGGCCGCGGCATCATTATGGGAAGCCAGACCTACGGAAAAGGAACCGTTCAGTCTTCTATAGACCTGAACAGATTTGTAAATCCAAGTTTGCTGCAACGTCTTGCAAGCCTGGTTAGCAAAAACAAGACCATTGGTACGGCACCTTCTGCTGCTTCGCCAAATGATATTAACCTTGGGCAGATTAACCTGACCATTGCTAAATTTTACCGCGTTGCCGGCAGTAGTACCCAGCATAAAGGTGTTACCCCTGATGTTGTGTTCCCTTCTTTGTATCCAATGGATAAAATTGGCGAAGATACAGAACCTTCGGCATTGCCCTGGGATATTATCCGGCCTTCTAATTTTAAAGTCGTGGCAGATTTGACACCTGTAAAGGCCGGGCTGATTAAAAACAGTGAGCAGCGCATTGCGGGTTCACTTGATTTCAAATTTCTGAAAGAAGATCTGGCCGAAATTAAAAAACGCGATTCGGAAGTTTCTGTTACGCTGAACGAAGCGAAATTAAAAGCAGAGCGCGATGCACAGGAAGCGAAAAACCTGGCTCGTAAAAACGAACTCAGGGCATTAAGAGGATTACCTCCGGTTAAAAAAGGCGATAAGGTAACGAAAGAAGATTCTTTTGATTTTATAGAAGAAGAATCTGTTAGGGTGATGGGCGATCTGATGCAGCAAACCGGAAATTACGTTATGAATCTTACTTCTTTTTAAACGAAGAACATTAAGATAAAAAAGCGACGGATTTTCCGTCGCTTTTTTTGTGTCCATACCGCCTGCCAGAATTGGAAGTTTTCTTTTCTACCGGTGGTTACTGAATTAAAAACCCCTTACCTGTTCTATCAGATAAGGGGCATCATTTATATAAATAACGGCAGTTATTTGCTTTTTGGCGGGTTGTTCCGGCTTTGCTGCATGGCCATCATCTCTTTCATGGTTTTGTTCATACCTTCGGTACTGCCATCTAAAAAGATTACGTTGCCTTCGCTGTATTCTGCAAATTGCTTTATGGCTTCTGTCCACATGGTGAAAAGAATTACAGAAGTATCCAGGTTTGCCTGTTGCATCTCGTGTGCTGCATTGGTCATCCCTTTTGCCACTTCCTCTCTAAAAAGTGCAATCCCCTGTCCTCTTAATTGTGCTGCTTCACGTTCGGCAGTAGCTGCAATTTTAATGGCATTACCATCTGCTTCGGCACCCTTGGTTTTGGTAATCAACAAGGCCTGTCCTTCATTTTCGGCAGCGGCTTTTAAGTTATTAGAAGCTACTACACGGCTCATGGAGCGCATAATTTCTTCATCAAAGGTAATGTCGTTTAATTGAAGATCCTGCAGGTGATATCCCCAGCCATCCAATACCTGATCGATCTGTTCTTTTACATGCAGTACAATTTCGTTTCGCTGGGCAAGTACATTTGCTTGCTTTTGTGTGGCCACATATGCCCGGATGGAGCCTTCGATGGTTCTGATTAATGCCTGCATTAAGTTGGAGGCATCCACAAATTTAAAGGCAACATTTTTAATGGTTTCCTCATCCTGGTTAATAACAGAATACAGCAACATGGCTTTGAAATAAACATTTGCCTGATCCTGTGTTACAGCCTGAAAAGACAATTCGACAGACCTGTTCTGGATGGAAATACGGGAGTAAATTTGCTCAATCAACGGGATTTTGAAATTTAGCCCCGGGCGTAATAAACGGCGGTATTTACCAAAAACCGTTACCACGGCAATGGTTCCCTGTTTAACCGTAACAAAAGAACTGAACAGAATAATAAGCCCGAAAAAGATAATAATGTAAAGGAAATACTGCATAGTTTAATATTTTTTCTTTGAAGTTAAGTAAAAATTCATAGAAACTACATCTCTTATTCGTAGCTTTATTCGTTACGAATGATCTGAGTGCATCATTTTTTATCGGAAAAAAAACGAACATCTTTTGAAAAACTAAAAAACAAGGAAAAATGAAAGTTAAATTAGGGCTTTCGGCGGCAGCAATAGTACTTTTTGCAGCATCGTGCCAG
>JASLGV010000373.1 GCA_030149995.1 Pedobacter sp. | reverse complement strand
GAGAAGCGTTGAACCGGTGAGGCGTCAATTTCTGCCTGCGATTTGAAGATGCCGTCAGATACCAAGAATCTACGGTTATAACGTTCTGCAATGGTAGCTGTTGGCGCATTGGTTACCACACTGGCAATCGGATGTCCCAATTGTTTCTGATAATCCGGTAAACCTGCACCTTCATTGATTGCTAAAATCTTACTGGTGTTGTATGTAAAGTTTCCAAAAATATTAACATTAACATTTCCAATCTTTTTATTAAAGCTGATGCTGGTTTCGAAACCTTTATAAGAAGCTTCTCCATCATTTACCTGTGTTAAGGATTGGCCGATGATAGAAGGTAAAATCGGGTTGGTTAACAGATTTTTACGGTTTTCGTAAAAGTAATCGGCACTGATGCTGATACTTTGTTTGAAAAGGTGTGCGTCAAATCCAACACTGGCTTTGTATGCTTTTTCCCAGGTCAGATCCGGATTTCCAAGTGCGTTTTCGGCGCTACCACCTACCCCACTGTAACCGGTTCCAAAGTTGTAACCACTGGCATTACGGTTGTACAGCGTTAAGAAAGCAAAACGACGTGAAAGCGATGTTAGAGCATCATTTCCAACCAATCCATAAGATCCGCGGATTTTCAGGAAATCGATTACTTTTTTGCTGCCCTGCATAAACGACTCGTCAGAAATAATCCATCCGGCAGAGGCCGCAGGGAAAAATCCGAAACGTTTACCTGGCATAAAGTTTTCTGAACCGGCGTAAGTACCGATTACATCCAGGTAATAACGTTGGTTGTAGTTATAGGATAAACGGTTTGCAATGCTTTCCTGGTTTTGCGATAAGGTACCATAAGCTGAATAACTTGTTCTGGAGAAACGATTGGTAAAATTAAAACCGTGTTTACCAAAGGTACGGTCGTAGTCTAAACCACCCCAGAATTCTGTTTTCGAGATGTTACCTGAAAAACTATTGCCCAGGTAGTTTACATCTGCTTTGTTACCATAACGTGTATATCCGCCTGTGCCGTTTGGTTCGTACACTTCGTAGGCTTGTGTAAAACCATAACGATAAGAACCATACACATCATAAGCATATAATAAGTTCAGGCTTAACCCTGGTGTAATCACGTCTAATTTTTGTCTGGCATTCAAGCTGGCATTCATGTTCCGTACTAAATCTGTGCTGGAACCTGCTGCTTCCATCATTGCTTTCGGGTTGTTTCTAAACAACGATGTTCCACCATATGTACCATCCGGGTTTAATACCGGGAAAGCGTTGGCTGGTGTAGAATAAACCGTACTTAAGAAGGTTGAGGTTCCGGGAGCCGGGAATCTTAAATTGGTTATACGACCACCAATATCCATCGTTACATCGAGTGTTTTATTTACATGTAAATCTAAATTGGTACGCAGGTTATAACGGGTAAAATTAGTATTGGCATCATACGTTGGATTGTTTCCGCTTCTGTAAAAACCACCCTGATCGTAAAAGCTTAAGAGTGTATAATATCTTAATACAGAGTTACCACCGGAAACCGTTGCCACATAGCGCTGTACCGGTGCCAGATCTTTTAAATAATCTTTAACGAAATTATTATTTGGGTATTTATATGGATCTGATCCGCTTTGATAACCTTGTAATGCGGTGGCACTGTATGATGGTATCTGGCCGCTGTTTACCTGTGCTTCGTTATAAAGGGTTGCAAATGTGTAAGAATCAAGCGGACTTGCAACATGCATAGGCGATTGTAAACCAGTTTGTGCATCAAATGTTACGCGTGTGTTGGTAGCCTGCCCTCTTTTGGTTTTAATGTAAATTACACCATTAGCTGCTGCCATTCCATACCAGGCCAGTGTACCTGCGTCTTTAAACACGCTTGCACTTTCAATCTCACCAAGGTCCATATCGTTAAAATTACGCTGAATACCATCTACCAGTACCAAGGGTGCCTGGTTGTTGTTGTAAGACGAACGTCCTCTTACCATAAAGTTGGCAACATCGTAACCCGGCTGTTGAGAACCGAATGCACTGATAAGCAGACCAGGTATACGTCCGGAAAACTCATTAACCAGCGAAGATGAGGCGATTTGCGGCAAATCACTGCCACTTACCGAACTAACGGTTGCTGATACTTCTCTCTTTTTTCTAACACCGAAGGGAATGTATACATCGTCGTCGTCACCGGCATCTATCAGGGTTTCTTTCAGGACAACCGGCGCATTATTCAACTCGGCAGCCACCTTGGTTTGTGTGCCATAACCATTTAACTGGAACACCAGAACATCACTTGCGGAACCGTTTATGGTAAACGTTCCATCTGCAGCGGTACTTACGCCCTTGCCGCCTTTTGATTCCTGAACCGTAACTGTTACCCCCGCAAGTGGTTCTTTTTTCTGGTTCAGTACTTTGCCTTTTACCGTTAGCTTATCGTCTGGATTTTGTGCATACACTTGCTGCAAACCAATCCACAGGCTTAAAAGACATATGATATATGTTAATTTTGAATATCTCATTTTGAATAAAATCTTATAACCGTTAAATAATCATTTTACCAGCCTGGATTTTGTACCAGTATGCCATTACTTTTGTAAATCTCCCTGCGTGGAATCGGATAACGATCCTGAATAGGTTTATATACCTTTTGGAAATTAGGGCCTAAAAGAATTGGCGTGTATGTAAAGGAATTGTCGGCATTTTTTACCACATTCATTCCGTATACTGGTTTGCTAATCACATCCGGACCGATTTTCCAACGCATAATATCGTACCAGCGGTGGTCTTCAAAAGCAAGCTCAATGGCACGTTCGTGGCGAATGGCTTCACGCATCTGATCTTTAGTTAAACCTGCCGGTAAATTTGGCATTCCAACACTTGCACGTCCGCGAATCTGGTTGATGGCTGCATTAATGGTTAAAGGATTTGAATCTGAATATGGGTTATCTAAGTATTCGTTTTGCGCTTCTGCATAGTTTAATAATATTTCTGCATAGCGGAAAAAGATATAGTTCAATAAGGTTGTGCCCGAAGTTCCACCGATACGGTTGTACACTTCCGGCCAGTATTTACGGCAATAGTAACGGGTTGCTGTAAAGGTAATGCTGTTTGGATTGTAATCTTTTCCGTACGAATCGAAGCCACCCTGCGCATTGTATTTTACCCAGGTTTCGATGGTTTTACCTTGCCAAGGCGCTCCATTATAAAGAATGTTGGCATAAAAACGGGGATCGCGTCCGGCATATGGATTGTTTTTATCATAACCGGAAGTATTATCGGTAATTGGTTTTCCGGTTGCAGCCATCTCGTACATATCTACGTGATTTTGAGTCGGATTCATCTGTCCCTGCGCACCACCAGATCCTGGAGACATGGCATAATCGGCAAAAATTCCATCAATTGCACGAGGTCCACGTACTTTAATCATAATGTATTCAGGCGAATTTGGTACGTTTAAGATATCTGAATACGTATTTTGTAAACTATAAGCCTGAAGATCGATTACATCTTTGGCAGCATCGGCCGCTGCTTTCCATTTTGATTTATCGTTGTTTGGATTGTTAAGCGGGCTTGCTGCATATAACAAAACTCTCGATTTTAAAGCCAGTGCAGCCCCTTTGGTTGCCCTTCCATAATTGGCCGGCCCGTACTCAGGATCTGTATCAACGCCTAATAATGGGGTTGCTGCTTCAATATCGGCCAGGATAAATTTTACACAATCATCGTAAGAAGCTCTTGGAAAATTGATGTTATCATTAACTGTGTATACTTTATCCATGATGGGCACACCACCAAATCTTTTAATCAGTTCGAAATAAAAGAATGCTCTTAAAAAATGCATCTCACCTTCAACACGCTTGGCCGGGAAAATAGCTGCCTGCGGAACTTTTGTAATGTTGGCCAATACGGTATTTGTATTGGAGATACCTGCGTACATCCGGTCCCAGATATCGCCCATATCGTTCATATAGGCAGAAGTCGAATGATCGTTATACAGACCTCTGTTCAGCGTCGTAACTGTATTTTCGGAATTTCCCGAAACGGCCTCATCTGATGCCTGTGAAGTAGAGCCACGGTGATCGTTGAAACGAACATAATCATTTACCAAATAATTATAAGCGTTATCTGCAAAGCGTGCTGCCTGAATCGGATCTGCGAATACCTGCTCTTCAGATAGTGATACGCCAGGTGTTCTATCTAAGAAGTTCTTTTTACAAGAACCTGTAAAAAGTACTAAAATGAGGGCGATTGAATATATTTTATATCTTTTCATCTGATTAAAAATTAACATTTACACCAAAATTGTAAATCCGTGATGAAGGGTAAAGTGATTGTAAAGGAAAAGCCTGGTTAACTACGTTCAAATTCTCCGGATCCACATACATCTTAAACTTAGTCCAGGTATGCAGGTTCTGTCCGTTTACAAATACCCTTAAACCGTTTATTTTTAAACTTTCTGTCCATTTTTTAGGTACAGACCAGGCCAGTTCTACGTTTCTGAGCTTTAAGTAAGCTGCATTCTGAAGTGTAAAACTGTTTAAAGCATAGTTTAAGCCGGTGTATCCTCTTGCGTGTAAAGCTGGCCAGGTAGCTGTTGCAGCTGTTTCTGGTGTCCAGGCATTTAACATGAATGGATACATTTGCTGCCCGTTGTTTTGCTCGGTTAAAACCATGTTTGAGCTTACATGTGCAACCCCCTGAAACTGTACGGATAGTGAAAATCCTTTGTAAGAGAATCTTGGTGTGAAACTGTAAATATATTCCGGTGTATTCGAATAACCAATAGCTGTTTGGTCGTCTGAATTGATTACACCATCGCCGTTGATGTCTTTAAATTTTAAATCGCCCGGAATTGGTGTAACCCCCTGTGGTTTAACAGAAGCAGCTACGTCTGCTGCCGAAGTGTAAAATCCATCATATACATAACCAAAGAACTGCCCTACGGGCTTACCTTGTCTTTTTTGATAATCCGGGATACCCACTGCTTCTGCCGCATATTTTATTTTATTTTTGGCATAGCTTAATTGTCCGTTAATGCCCAATAACAACTCACCTATCCTACCTTGATAATCCAATTCAATTTCATATCCCTTGTTGTATACTTTACCGATGTTCAGTGCAGGGTATTGTACCCCAAAAGCTGTTAAACGATCTTGTGGGTTGGTTAAAATATCATGTCTGTTTTCATCAAATAAATCAACGTTTATTTTTACAGCGTCTTTGAACAACCTGCTTTCAAAACCTATGTTTCTCTTGGTTCCGGTTTCCCAGGTAATAAACGGATTACCCAAAGTACCTGGCTTTATATAAATAGCCGGATAATTGGTGGGCGAGTTTGGCGAACCAAACTGTACGTTTCCATTACTTTGATAACTGGTTAAGAATAGAAAACGTTGCGTAGTACCAATGTTATCATTCCCCACCAAACCATAACTTCCGCGTAATTTGAAATAGGTTAAGATGTTGTTCTTGTTCCAGTAAGGCTCGTTGGTTAAGGTCCAGCCTGCAGAAACCGCCGGGAAAAAGCCATATTGTTTACCCGTTTCGCCTTTAATAGCCGTTGCCGAAGCAAAGTTTTCAGAACCATTATACGCGGCATTGAATTCGATAAAATAACGCTCACCATAATTATAGGTGGCACGTCCAACTATACCTTGTGCTGCTTTAGGTGGAGCGGTATAAATATCGCCACCCGTGCTGCGGATCAGCTGACGGATGCCCATTACCAAACCACCAAAATGGTGCTTACCAATGGAACGGTCGTAATAAAAACCGGTTTGTAAGTTGGAATTTGTACTGCCACTGCTATCCAATATAATATCTCCCAATGGTTCGTTACGGTTACGTGTATCGGTTGATAAGGTTACATTACCTGTTTTACGGTCGTATACGTACGCTGCCCAGTTTGCATTTCTTCTTTCGGCATTGTAGTAGTAAGAGTCGTAACCGAAGTTGGTTTTGAATGATAAACCTTTGGTAATAAAATCAAGTTTATATTGCAGGTTAAAGGTACTTTCTATGTTGTTTTTATAATCATTACGGGTTCCGAAACGGGTTAATACCGCATATGGATTCCAGATATTGGTACCTACAGAAGGATTCTGTGCAATTCTGCCATCGGGCAACATAACCGGATAAGCAAACGATGGGGTTTGCAGGATACGCGAAATCATCCCTTCTATAGTATCGTATGAAAATGCAGAACTCGATCTTAAACCTGCAGGCTGATAACGGTTAGAAAAGTTTCCGCCCAGTTTTATGCCTACTGTAAAGTCTTTATTCAAATTCAGATCTACGTTGGTACGGAAGTTATACTGATTGTAATTGGGAACCGTATTGATACCGTACGGAGAATCGAATTTTTTGAAAATACCATCCTGAAAAGAATAACCCGCAGAAATAAAGTACTTGGCTACTTTAGTACCACCGCTTACATTGAGGTTATGTTTTGTTTGGGGATAGTACTTACGGGTCAGGTAATCAAACCACTGTACATCCGGATAACCCAACGGATCGGAACCGTCTTTAAATTTCTGAAGCTCTGCATCTGTAAAAGGAGCCGGCTGGTTATCATTTTTATAAGCCTGATTAAGTAGGCGTGCATTATCATATGCGCCTAAACCTATCGGCAAACCGGTATACGTCTGTAAACTGATGTTCCCGGTATAACTTACGCGGGGTTTACCAATTTTACCGGCTTTGGTGGTAATAACCACTACTCCGTTGGCACCACGTATACCATAAATAGCCGTCGAAGCAGCATCTTTTAAAATGGTTACAGTTTCGATCTCATTTGGATCTACCGCATCAAACCCCGGACGCTCAATTCCATCAACAACTACAATAGCACTCGTATTGTTGGCATAACTGGCTACCCCCCTGATTTTGATGGCTGCACCGTCTGCACCTGGCTGTCCGCCACTTTGAACGGCCAATAAACCGGGTAATTTACCGATTAAACTGTTGGTTGGATTTACAACCGGCGATTTCATGATCTCTTCTGAGCTGATCTGCGAAACAGCCCCCGTTAAGGTAGATCTTTTTTGCGTGCCGTAACCCACTACCATTACTTCGTCCAGTCCTTTTGAATCCTCTTCGAGGGTAACATTCTGAACATTATTGCCGCTTAATTCAACTTCTTTGGTTTGGTAACCTACATAAATAAAAATAAGTGTTGCCTTTGCGTTGTCTAATTTAATTACATACTTACCGTTGTCGTCTGTAATGGTACCGGTTTGAGTTCCTTTAACCTTTATGCTTACGCCAGGTAAAGTAATCCCTTTGGTGTCTTTTACAGTACCTGTTACAGTTGTCTGT
>JASLGV010000314.1 GCA_030149995.1 Pedobacter sp. | reverse complement strand
TTCTATTTTCATGCAGTAATTATTCTCCCAACTGTTTTTAAAACACAGTATAAATACATCAGCTTTCCGATAGCAATTTTAGCAGAGTGCGTTCTTTATACTTTTACTTTTTATTTTGTTGATATACTGTTAATTAAATACACCAATATTTTATCAATAAAAGAATTAACATTAAATAAGCAGTTTATTACTCAGTCTCTATTTCGTTTTTTTTATTTTGCTGGATTTGCTACAGGTTATTACTTTTTAACCACCTATTTAAAAGAGCGCAAAAGAGCCAACTTACTGGAAACACAAAAGCTCGAACACCAGATCCTGTTAACAAATGCAGAGAATGCCTACCTGAAAGCACAGATCAATCCGCACTTTTTATTTAATACCTTAAATTTTATTTACCACAACACCCTTCATACCGCACCGCAGGCGGCAGAAACCATTGCACTTTTATCGGATATGATGCGATATGCGGCAAGTCATAAACCAGACGATCATTACAGTGAACTGATCGACGAAGTGTTACAAGCCGAAAATCTTATCGGTTTACATCAAATCAGGCAAAATCACAGCTTGCATATCAGAATGGATTTTGAGGAGGAGGAATTGGCAGGTATACAGATTATTCCGCTTGTACTGGTTACCTTTATTGAAAACATGTTTAAACATGGAGATCTGAGCCACACCAGCGACGCTGCCGAAGTATCTATTTACATGGACGGTGAAAGTCTGCAGGTAGAAACTAAAAACCGGATCAGCGATACGCCTATTAAAAGCCTCGGTTCGGGTATTGAAAATATACGAAAAAGACTGGCAATAGCTTATGGGGAGGATGCCATTTTCAAGTATCACCAGGATGAAAACAAGCATTTCATCGTTCATCTTCAGATCAACAACATCAGACAATACAAATAACAGACTTCTGAAAATTTTGAATTAGTCTTGTATATTCATTTCGATAGAAAAGAATCCTGAAAAGATCAATGCGCTACTAATATATTAACACAGTGGTAGAAAAAAGAAGACGGCCTTTTAATTTTAACGTTTTTCGTGGTACCAGATTGTTTTACGTTGGGCATTTATAAATATCTGGAGCAGCTATTTAAGATTTAAGGTAAACTTATTTTAACCGTAATACCCAACGGAAATAATCTTTAAGCTGTCCTGAACCCAAAAAAGTCGGATGGTACCATTCGACTGCACATCAGATAAAAACAAAAAAGAGGATGCTGTTGTGCATCCTCTTTTCGTTTTAACTTAAAATTTAACAATTTTAAATTCTGTTCTTCTGTTTAGCTGGTGTTCTGCTTCGCTACAAGGAACGTTATTGGCACAACGGTTTAGCAATTGCGTTTCTCCATATCCTTTTGCTGTGATCCGGTCTTTATCAATACCTTTCGAAATAATGTATTGAACGGCCGACTCAGCCCTTTTCTGCGAAAGCGTCAGGTTATAGGCATCTTTTCCTCTACTATCGGTATGTGAACCTAATTCGATTGAGATGGTTGGATTCTCAGTCAGTACCTTCACAATTTTATCGAGTTCAATTGCTGCATCAGGACGTATGTTCCATTTATCAAAATCGTAGTAGATATTTTCAATACGAATGGCTTTGTTTAACACAATCTCTTCCAGATAAAAATTCTTTTTAAGGGAGGCTTGGGTTACAAAACTTGTATCAGCTGCAAAATACCCTCTTTTCGAAGCTTTTACTAAATAATTAGCATCTGGTTTTATTTCCGTTTTGTAAGTGCCGTCTGCTGCTGTTTCAATCTTCAATCCACCGCTCAGCGCAACCACTGCATTTGCTAACGGCAAACCACTTTGCTTGCTGTATACCACGCCACTTAAATAAATCACTTTAGGTTCTGGCTGAATTTTAAATTCGTAAATATCGTCACTTCCTTTTCCACCGGTTCTGTTCGAAGATAAATAACCATTATATTCATCGGTAAGCAGAAAGGCAAAATCATCTTGGGGAGAATTAAAGGGGTAACCTAAATTTTCAATTTTTAAGCTGCCATTATCTGTTTTAGATGCCTTGTAAATATCCAGTCCACCCATACCTACATAAGCATCACTGCTGAAATAAAAATTACCCAACGAGTCTATAAATGGGGTACGTTCGTTTCCTTCAGTATTGATCTCATATAAATTTACAGCTATATCCCATTTACCATCATCTGTACGGCTGCTTTTATAAATATCCATTCCTCCTTTGCCACCTGGCATATTAGATGAGAACCATAAGGTTTTTCCATCTTTACTCAAATGCGGATCTCCTACCGAATAATCGCGTACATTATTGTACCTGAAAGGCTTCGGTTCAGACCAGCTTGTATCTGATATTTTATGGCTGCTAAAGAGTTCTACATTAACCGTTGCTACAGAATCGGCCTTAACATTTTTATAAATGGCGTTGCTCAACCTTGTAGCTGCAAAGAAAGCCTCTTTACCATCGGCCGTAAAAGTAACCGGCCCAATATGATATCCTTTTCCTTCAAGATTAAATGATGTAACGCTTCCATTTTTGCCGAAAAAAAGTTTTAAATATGGATTACCAGTCCAGTTGTAAATATCCTTATCGGGTCTGATTCCTTTTTCAAATCTTAAAAATCCTCTTTTCTTCGATTTGTTTTTTTCATTTCCCAATACACGGTCTGAGGTAAAAATTAGTCCATTGTTATAAGGTACAGCTGCCCAGTCTGATGCTTCTGAATTGAGCTGTACTACATTCTGAATAGTTGCCTTTTTAGGATTTTTGATCCAGTTCTGAGCCGAATCGCAAGAAGCTAACAAACGTTGTTTCTGTTTTTCGGGTACATCTTTTTTCAAGGCAAAATACCGTAAATACTGGTTTGATGCTTCCTGGTATTTCGAGTTGTTTTTAAGTGCTTCTGCATAATACAACGTATTCTCTGCAGGGCTACCCGGTGTATTGGCTGCAATGGCAAACCAGGTTTCGGTCTGTTTAAAGTTACTGTTGTATTTATAAATATGGGCCAGTCTTTCGGCTGCGTGCAGGGTGTTCTTTTGTTTATAAGCTTTTTGATACAGCTCTGCAGCATAGGTGTAATTAAATAAATCAAACTGTTTATCGGCCTCTTTAATTACAAATTGCCCAAAGCCAGGCAGGTAACAAGATACCAATACAACAATGATTAGCGTAAAGCGTATTTTCATCAGGGGCATAATTATAATAAGTTTTATGTATACCTGCTTTTCACAGGACTTATAATTTCAATTTTATGCTTTCTGTTACGAATTAATGGAAACGGATCAGAAAGCTTTGCTTTAACTATTGAATTAAAAATATCTTGGTGTAGTCATCCGTGCATTTTTTTGACGGAAATAAAAACCAAGTGAAATTTCATGTGTTCCCCCGCTTTCGCCCTGCAAAGGACCTACAGAAAAATCGTAAGCATATCCTATGCGGATGCTCTTAGAAGGGAAAATTTCTGTAGCCAGCACCATCGAATTCTTTTTGCTTAATTCCTTTTGAAGATAGCTCTTATCAAATACTTTTATTCCTGTACGATAAGATGCCCCTACCCAGATGGTATTTGATAAAAGAAGGAATGTATTAACATCTAAACTGGTGGGACCGCCCCGGTCTTCTTTAATTAAGAAAGAAGGTTTAAGCTGAAAATCTTCAGAGAGCGGCAGCAACATACCGGCAGTTAAATAGTAGTGTATCTTCGGTTGAGGAATAAAGGCATAACGCTTAATATCGATGTATTGAGCAATCAGGTTATCGGCCGAAAACCCGGCATACACCTTGTCGTTGGCAAAATACACTCCGGCTCTTCCGTCGGGAACAATTGTACTTTGCATGCCTTCAGGTTTATTAAATTCCGGATCGTTTGTGGTAAGCAGGCTTCCGTCAATACCCAGCTGCATTGCGCCCGCACCTACACCAAAAGCAAGCCTGGAGGTACCTTCTCTGTTCATCTTAATCCGGTAAGCATAATTAAGATAAGCGAGCAGGTTATTTTGTGCCCCCAGTTTATCAGCAGAAACCTGTAAGGCAAGTCCCACGTTTCCTTCATTCGCAATGGCATCTACAGCAAGTGACATGGTACGGGGTGCTCCCTTTATACCTGTCCACTGGGTTCTGTAAAAGCTATGCAAATTCAGTTCTTCTTTATAGCCGGCATAAGCTGGGTTAATATAAATACCATTAAACATGTACTGACTGAACTGGGCATCCTGCTGTCCGTATGATTTCAGACAGAACAGCAGCATAACTAAAAACCCTAAATTCTTTATTTTCATTGGAATATAATTGTTTTCTAACGGTTATGAGCTGCATAAGCTTATCGACTTTTGGCAAGCGTTAAGCTTATGCAGATTTCATTTTATATGTTTATTAATATCAGATCTAATTTTTAAATGCCCGGATAAGTGCGATTGGTCCTTTAAATACCTTTTGTTCTGCACCTGCGGTTTTACGTACCCGTAGCAAGTAATAATAGGTACCTTCATTTAAACCTTCGCCCGTCCAGTTGTTCTGATAGCCTTTAGTTTTAAATACTTCATTTCCCCAACGGTTAACAATGATCAGCTCGTTCTCTGCATACTCAGAAAGTCCTCTGATCTCAAATGTATCGTTACGTCCGTCTCCGTTTGGTGTAAACATGGTTGGGATAAATAATCCGTCTCCACCGATGTTTCCTGTAGAAACTGCTGTATTGTTATCCTTATCGGGATCAGGTTGATCGCCTGTTACAGTTGCACGGTTTTCAAGTTCTCCTGATGCAAGCGTCCTGGTGCTAAATGTGACTGTTACCGTTTCATTCAGCGCAAGATCTCCAACAGACCAGTTCAGGGTTCTGTTACTTGCCGTGTATGTTGCTGTACCTTTTGAAGAAATGATATCGATCGGCCCATCCAGTGCGCCCGGTAACACATCGGTTACTTTAACACCTGTTGCCTGGTTCTGTCCTTTATTTACCACCGTTATTTTGTAACTGATGTACTGACCGGTAACAATCGGTGCTGGTGTAACCAGTTGCTTGGTGATGGCCAGGTTGGCAGAAGGATCAACAGCGATGGTGGCCTGCGGATGCAACAACTGTCCGTTAGGGCTTTGTACATCGGCTGTATTAACCAAGTTGGCAACTCCATTTACATTTGGATCTACTTTTACATCAAATGTTAAGGTTACACTTTCTGATGGTGCCAGGTTAAACTGCCAGTTAAGCACTTTTGTTCCCGGATTGTAGCTGCCTGCGTTGCTGGCCGATCCACTTATGTAAGTGGTATTAGCCGGAATAACATCGCTTACTTTAACACCACCCAAAGTTGTTCCACCGCTGTTCTTAACCGTTATGCGGTATGTAATCAATTCGTTGGCCTGTGCTTGTCCATCGCGGTTTCCTTTTGCATCACTTACTGCTTTGGTGCTTTCCAGTTTACCTTCAGTAGGCATGTTGGCGGTTACCGTTATTGGCTGAGCCGGATTTGCCGGATTCACAACCGAAGCGGTATTGGCTATCTGTATTACCCCAAGAGGTAAGCTGGCATCGGCTGTTACTTTGAAGCTAACCGTTACCTGGCTATTTGCCTGAATGGTCAGGTTGTTCCAGTTCAAAGTGTTTCCACTCAATACACCAGATAAATCTGCGCTTCCGCTTATATAACTGGTATTGGCCGGAATCACATCGGCAATGCTAACACCTGTTCTGTCGGTTGTTCCATTATTGGTAACCGTAATCTTGTACGTTAAGATTTCGCCAGCTTCTACAATTCCATTTGCGTTTGCATCTGTAACCGTTTTAACTGCGGTAATACGGGGAAGCAATACAATGGTTGGATCATCATTGGTTTGATCTGTACCTGATACATCGTTCACTTCAAATCCGGCAGGTGTATAACCTTTTACAATGGCAACATTGCTTACACGCTCTGCTGTTTTTTCTAAAGCTGTAATGGTGTATACTGCCGTTGCTTTACCTGTAGCACCCGGATTTAATACCGATGGTGTTACTGGTATCTGACCCGGGATTTTCGCATCTGTAATGGTTACATTGCTAAGGGTCAGATCGCCGGTATTTTGAACGGTAAAGGTATACGTAACCGAGTTTCCGTCTCCACTTAACACACCTGTTTTAACCAGGGTGATTTTTGCGCCAGTTGATAACAACAATACAGTTGGATCATCTACGGCAGCAGTTGAAGGATCGTCAGAAACTTTATTAACTGTATTTCCATTTGCATCCTTACCGGTTAATGAAGCCTGGTTAATCACCTTACCGGCATCTACCTCTGCCTGGGTTAAGATATGTTCTGCCAACAGAGTAACACTTGCGCCCGGTGCTAAACTTACAATTGGAGATCCGCTTAAAATAACCGCGTTTGGATCTGTTACTACAATATTATTAATGGTTAAACTTCCGGTATTGGTTACCTTTAACTGGTAGGTAACTTTTTGACCAGCAACATTACCCGGTGTACCGGTTACTACCTTCGTAAAGGTAATGGTACTGTTTTGAGCAACATCAATATCTAAAGTACTGGTA
>JASLGV010000292.1 GCA_030149995.1 Pedobacter sp. | reverse complement strand
TGAACCTGGATGGATACCGCTCGCAAATTGGATTTGTACCGCAGGAGGTTTTTCTGTTTTCGGATACCATTAAGAATAATATTGCTTTTGGTATGGATGAGGTAAAGGATGATGAAGTACATGAAGCTGCCAGGAATGCTTCTGTGTATCAAAACATAATGGATTTTGAAGAACGTTTTGAAACCATGCTTGGTGAACGGGGTATTACCTTATCTGGCGGGCAAAAACAAAGGGTTTCCATTGCAAGGGCGCTTATTAAATCGCCTAAAATCCTGATCTTTGACGATTGTCTTTCTGCTGTTGATACCAAAACGGAAGAAGAAATATTACACAATTTAGGTAAGATCATGACCGGGAAAACCAGTATTTTAATTGCACACCGGATATCTACCATTAAAAATGCCGATAAAATCCTGGTGTTACACGAAGGCGAGATAGCCGAACAAGGCACTCATAATGAACTCATTAACCTGAATGGTATTTACACGGAGATGTACAACAACCAACTTTTGGAAGAAGAAAGAAGAAGTATTTAAAATGTATGATTTTATATTTTGAACTTTAAATATTTGCTTTATATTTACCGAAACCAAAAACCACATCAATACCAACCATGGGAGAATTTGACAACAAAGAGAGAGAAGAAGTTTTTTCAAAGAAAGTAAGGGCAGGTAAAAGGACTTATTTTTTCGATGTAAAGGCAACGCGTTCGGGCGATTACTATCTAACTGTTACTGAGAGTAAGAAGAGATTAGAAGACGGCGTATTTGTAAAGCATAAAATATTTTTATATAAAGAGGATTTCGAAAAGTTTACAGAAGGTCTTACTGAAACAGTTGATTACATCAAATCTCATCAGGAAGTTGTTGAAAAACGCTATGAGTATTCAGAAAACGGCGAGCATTCTGCCAGATCAAACGACGATTTTTCTTTTTAACATTAAATAATCATAATCAAGGAGGGTGTATCATAAAATGTGTGCACCCTCTTTTTTTTACTGATTTAGCCAGTTTTTAAAAGCTTCTGCCCTTTCTTCACTAACAATTACCTCAATACCTTCTGCCGGACTCGGACTCAGGATAATTCTAACCCGGTTCCGCGATAGTTTATACATTTCTTTAATGGCCGTAATGTTGATAATGAACTTACGGTTTACCCTAAAAAAATGTGCCGGGTTTAACTGTGGTTCCAGGCTGCTGATGGTTTCTTCAATGATATAATTCTGCTGATCTTTGGTTACCAGAAAAAGATATTTATCATCGGCCATAAAATAAGCGACCTCTTCTGATTGTACCGTTTTAATGAGCTGACCAATTTTAACCATAAACCGGCTGCGTAACTTATCGGCTGGCAAAGGAAGCTGAAATACCTGTTGTAACTGAATTTCTGAACCTTTCCGAATGGTGTTTAACTTAGCCAGTGCGGTACGTACATCTTCTTCATCAAATGGTTTTAAGAGATAATCGATGCCCTGGTTTTTAAAAGCCTTTAGGGTATATTGATCGTAAGCAGTTGTAAAAATAACGGGGCCATCTATTTTAACCTGCTGAAAGATTTCGAAACTTTCTCCATCGCCCAGGTGAATATCCATAAAAAACAGATCGGCTGTATTTTTACTTAACCAGCTTACAGCTGCTTCTACGGTACCCAAAACAGCCAGTATTTTTATATTGGGATTGATATCCATCAGAATATTCTGCAAGGTGCCTGCAGCCAATTCTTCATCCTCAATAATTAATACCTTCATTAAATTTTTATGATTTAATGTAAAAGTATAAAAAAACTCCGGCCTGAAAAAACGGACCGGAGTTAATCATGGGTAGATTATATTTGTTATTGAAACAAATTAGGGTTGTTAGCGATGGCTTCTTTGGGGAACCTTAAGGTATATCTTGGGTCGTTCTTTTGAAGTACATAATCGGTTCCGTCAACCGTATGGGTAATACCTGGCTGTCCGTAACGTCTTAAATCATACCATCTGTGTCCTTCCAGCGCCAGTTCGCGCTCGCGCTCGGCAATAATTTCAGACAACAGATCTGTATTGGAAAGACCGGCGATCCGGGTTTGTTCTGTTTGGTAGTAGGCAGGTTTTAAACGTTTTGCTTTCAGTGCATTTAAGCGCGTTACTGCAAGATCTTTATTGCCGGTTTGCAAAGCTGCTTCTGCTGAAATTAAGTACATTTCTCCGTTGCGGAAAGTAATTTTCAAAGCATCTGAATTTCCTTTTACTGAAACATAATCGGGCCCTGATTTACCGAAGTATTTACCGAAACGTAAATCATTGTTCTGATCGTAAATACTTAATAAATGCGCTGAAATGGTCGAAGCATTTGAAGTTCTTGCATTCATTACATCTTCAAGAGATAAAATATTTTCTTTTGATAAGTAATTGTTCGGTAATAAACTTCCGGCAGCATTCAGATCTTCGAGATCGCTGCCCAAAGCCAATACAGCTTCTGCTGCTTTCAATGCATTCTCCCACTCTCCTCTAAATTCATATATCCTTGCATATAAAGCAAGCGCTGCGCGTTTACCAAAACGATAGTTTTTACCACTATCCCATTTGTCTACGTTTAACAACCGGGTACCATTAGCCAGGTCTGAGAAAATTTGGTTGTAAACCTCTTCTACACTTGCCTGCGGAAATTTCTGTTCAATATCAATCGATGTAACTACGGGGATGCCCTTATCTGTAGCAGCTGTTGCTTTGTTGTAAGGTTTTGCATACATGTTCAGTAATTCAAAATGTGCATAAGCTCTTAACAGATAAGCTTCTGCTTTTAACTGAGCGGTTGCGGCAGAAACACCGGCTTTGGCTTCTACATCTGCAATGACCTCGTTGGTATAAAAGATACTTTTATAAAATTCAATATAAGGAAACGGTGCTGTTAATCCATCCTGGTTCACATCTTTCCAGGTATAAATATCTTTAATGGCAGGAAAATCCTGGCTCGATTCATCCAGTGTTAATTCGTCCGAACGGAATGCAAGCAATGCTTTATGCCTTGGAAAAGTGCTGTAAGCAGAGGTCATTAACGACCTGAAATCATCAACCGTTGTTGGAATAACCTTTCCAACCGGCTGCACGTCTAAATATTTTTTACAGCTGCTGATGCTCAATGCAAGCAATACAACACCTAATATGATTATTCTTCTCATTGGAATATAAATTTGTTTTTTTTAATGGTTATGCGTGCATTGTGAACAACTGGTGCATGTGCACAATGACGCATCCTATTATTAATTAAAAAGTGGCATTCAAACCAAATGATATACTCCTGGTAATTGGCTGTGCATAAATATTGCCATAGGTTTCAGGATCAAAGTAGCCTTTGTAACTCGAACCAAATACCAGCATGTTTCTACCTTCTACACTTACCCGCAGGCTGCTTGCTTTTATTTTACTTGAGAATTTAGCTGGCAAGGTATAGCCCAAACGCATGCTGTTAATCCGCACGTAGTTCATTTTCTTTGCCCAGATATCAAGCTTGTTATAAGAATGTGCCGGATCATCGACCAACCAGCTATAAGCCATCCATCTGCTGCCATCGCCTGTATCTTTACCAATAAGCGCTGGCAGCGTTGAATTCGGATTCGATGGACTCCAGGCGTTCAACACATCTCTGTTTATGTTTTGTCCGCGGTCTATTTGTGCCGGATTGTATGGTGGCGTTGCCAATACCATCTGACCTAAATTAAAGTTGGCCGCAATCGACAGATCAAAATTACCATAACGGAAACGGTTAATTAATCCGCCGGTATATTTTGGATCAAGGTCTCCGCCATAAGTAAATAAGCCCTGGTATTCTTTATTGGTTAAGCTGCTTTGAGCCAGCTGGCCCGGAAAGAAATCAGCATACGGATCATATAATTTATAGAAATCCTCTAAAGAAACGGCTTTTCCATTCTGAACAAAACGTGGAATACCGTTTGCATCTAAACCGGCTGTTTTAATTACAAACAGTGAGTTAACCGGATAACCTTCTTTTGAAGGCGATAAAGCGTTCAGGCTCACTTTTTCTCTTACCACTTTACTTTTGTTGTGGGCGATGTTGAAATCGGTCCACCACTGGAAATTCTTCGTACTGATGTTTCTGGTCGAAATCGTCAGCTCCAATCCCCTGTTGTTTACTTGTGCCCAGTTAGAATTGGTAAAATCAAATCCGTTTTCTAAAGGAAGTTCCTGAATACCGATCAGGTCTTTACTTTGTCTGTTATAATACTCTAAGGTTACCTGTACGGCATTTTTAAAAATACCTAAATCTACTGCCGCATTGAAAGTGGCTGTTTTTTCCCAACGTAATTTCTGGTTTGGCGGGCTGCTTACATCGATGGTTTGCTCGTTTCCGCCTGGAAGGATGCTTCCGCTCTTGTAACTACCGACTACATAAGGACTGGTATTTTTATCGATGTTTCCTTGTAAACCGTATGATGAACGTACGCGTAAATTAGAAATCCATTTGATGTTTTTTACAAAATCTTCTTCTCCTGCATTCCAGGCACCCGATACCGAATAAATCGGCAGGTATTTGTATTTTGGATCTACCCCAAAAAGATCCGATCCATCGTAACGGATACTTCCGTAAACGGTGTATTTCCTGTCGTAAGTATAAGAAAGTGTTCCAAAAAACGATGCGTATGCATTTTCATTCCAGGTTTTCTGATAAGCCCTGTACAGCGCATTGTTGGCTGCATCAGCATTTGGAAACAAAATATTCTGATTGGTTAAGGTAAGGTCGTTGTAACCAAAACCTTTTGTATTAATTACTTCATTTTTGGTTCTTCGAATCTCTGATCCTGCTAAGGCCTCGATCTCATGTTTTTCGTTAATAACCTTGCTGTACTCAAATATATTTTTCCAGTTGTATTGGAAAAAGGAAGTGTTGCCATTTTGAATTGCCCCACCCTGTGGAAGAAAATATTCGTATTTTTTGGTTGCAGAATTATAAAACCGGGTACCTTCGCGCATTTTGCGTACATAATAGGTATCAGGGCTGCCATATTTCTCAGAACCGTTTTCTTCGAACTGTAAACCAATTTCCGAACGGAAATTCAGGTCTTTAACAATCTTATAGTTTAAATCAAAAATACCTTTAAAGCTTTTGTTGCTTAAGTCGTAACGGGTATTGTTGCGTTCTTCAAGAATATTAAATGGAAT
>JASLGV010000174.1 GCA_030149995.1 Pedobacter sp. | reverse complement strand
TTTATCCAGGTTCTCATTGATGATAAATGATAAATTGGCGATCAATACCGGCCAGCTGTAAGAAAGCATGGTTTTAAACATTCCACGGTCAAACTTAAATTGTACTTTAAGAAATTCAGGAATGAGCAATACAAACGTTAAAGCACTGGAAATTAAATTGGCAATAAATACATAACCAACCCATTTATCGCGAAACCAGTTGGCAAAAAAATCGGCCATTGGCCAGTTATGTTTGATAACAAAGGGAATCCCATAAATAAAAAATAAGCTGATGCCAACATAACTGAAAATGTTGATGAACTTTATCAGGCTATATCTAAAAGGTTTTCCATCGGCTCTTATCTTTGCAAAAGGAATTACACAAACGGCATCCGAAAACAGCAACCATAAAAAATACTGTACATAGCGGCGCTGATCCTGGTAATGCGACATGTCGTTGTTGAGCAACCATTTTGTAATCGGCTCAATAAAAACAAGGCCCGTAATCAAAAACAGTGTTGAAATAAATACAACAATTAAAAATGAATTGTTGTATACCTGCTGCTTTTTATCTTCGTACTTATTTAAGTAGCGGAAAAACGTAGTTTCCATCCCGAAAGCAAGCACGGCATTTATGAGCGAAGCATAGGCATACATTTTGGTAAAAATACCCAATGCACTCGCCCCATAGCTTCTGGTAAAGATGGGCGTTAAAATAAAATTCAGCAACCTGGATATAATGGTACTGATACCATACACCATTGTTTGCCCTAAAAATTTTTTATATACAGACAATTTATTCGGATTTGAGATATAAACCGGGGCGGGCTGCGAAACCCATCAGGGTTTATACCGATTTTTTCTTTAATATTTCGAAATTACGATAGTTTTTAACTTCCGCTTCTGCCACTTCCACCTGCTCAACCCTTGCCCGGTCCGGACCATCCTGGCACCAGTTTACAAATTCATCCAGAAAAACCGGTTCGGCTTCTGCTTCAATATAAACAGATCCATCGCTTTCATTTCGAACAAAACCGTTTACAGATATTTGATTGGCAATAATTTTGGTTGTTTCTCTAAATCCTACCCCCTGAACCTTGCCGGTTATTTTAATATTAAGATGTTTTATGTGGGCAGCAGGTTTTGTTATCTTATCAGCCATAACCAGATTTTACTATTCATTTTAGAGAGACAAAAATAGAACTAATTTCCGGTATAACGTTTTAAGACCTTATTAATTTATTACTTTAAAGGCCAGGTATTTGCCTTTATTTTTTCTGTTTCATTTACGAAATCAGTCCATATTTCTTGCAGAATTTCTTTTGCAGGCCTTATTTCCTGCAACATTGCAGATACCTGTCCAATTTCAAGTTCACCGTTATGAATATCGCCTTCAAACATTCCGGCTTTAGATCTTGCCCTTCCCAGCAGCGTTTTCAGTTCTTCTGCATCTGCACCTGCAGCTTCTGCCACCTGCACCTGGTCTGCAAATTCATTTTTCAACAAGCGAACGGGTACCAGCTTCTTTAAGGCCAGCCGGGTGTCTCCTTCTGTTGCTGCAACAATACTTTCTTTAAAAGCCGGATGTGCCGAAGATTCTGCCGCCACGGCAAAAGCAGATCCCACCTGAACAGCATCTGCCCCCAATACAAAAGCCGCCAGCATGGCTTTCCCGCTTCCAATACCGCCGGCAGCAATTACCGGAATCTGCACTGCGGCCTTTATCATAGGAATCAGGCACATGGTGGTTGTTTCCTCACGCCCGTTATGGCCACCTGCTTCAAACCCTTCGGCAACAATGGCATCTACACCGGCTGCCTGCGCTTTTAATGCAAACTTGGTATTGGCGATTACATGCACCACCGTAATACCGGCAGCTTTCAATTTTCCTGTCCAGGTAGCCGGATTACCGGCCGATGAAAATACAATCTTAACCTGCTCTTCAATCACAATGCCGATAATCTCTTCTATATTGGGATACAACAGCGGAATGTTAACGGCAAATGGCCGATCCGTTGCAGCCTTGCATTTTTGAATATGTGTTCGCAAAACCTCCGGATACATAGATCCGGCACCAATAATACCCAAACCACCGGCATTTGATACAGCTGAAGCCAGTTTCCAGCCGCTGCACCAAATCATCCCGGCTTGTATAACGGGATATTTGATGTTAAAAAGTTTACAGATCGTATTCATATTTATTTTAAACTTTCTTTCAAATACTTATTATTGAATTGAATTTGTCAAGGTTGTTCAGTTCATCATTTGTTAAATCAACAAAGTATTTTGTTTGCCAACATTGAGTTTTTTCAGCCTGCTTATTTTCAGTCTTTACCCAATTAGGATAAACTCTGAAACCTCTTTTCCCCTCCTTTTGATGAGTTGTTAAAATTTGTTTTTCACTTAGAATTTGTTTAGAGAACAGGAAAAAACCAGCTTTATTTTCATATTCTGTGAATACAACATAAAAATCAAAATTGTCACTTACCTTAAATGGTTCAGTTAGTTTTTCAGTATTTCGTTTCCAAAGCGTTAC
>JASLGV010000130.1 GCA_030149995.1 Pedobacter sp. | reverse complement strand
TTAACGGCTTCGTCTACATGATTTATGTTTGTAACATCACCATAAAATATTTCAGCACTGAGTTGTTCAATAATTTTTGAAAATGATCCTTTCCTCAGCATCAAACGGAGTTTAAATCCGCTATTATGCAGTTCCATAGCTAAATTTTGGCCCAAAAAGCCATTTGCCCCTGTTATTAAAATTTTATTCATATCTGGATAGCTATCTCTTTTTTTACAGCTCTGGAAACGACCCTGAGTTTAATATGACTGGGCAATAGTTTTAATATTTTTTGATTTATTTTATTCCAAAACCCGGGAACGATCATGGTTTTTCCGCGTAAAGTTTGTTTTATTGCATCCTTAGCAATCTCAGTCGTAGACAACAGTCCGATCCTTCCCTTTAAACCCTGGTTGATAATCCTTGTTGAAACATTGGAGTTGGTCATAATTGGACCGGGGTAAACAATACTTACAGACAAGCTGCTCTCCCGCAATTCCTCCCGAAGGCCCAAGGAAAATGAAGAAATAAATGCCTTTGAAGCAGGATATACAGTTTTGTAAGCTATTGGTGTAAACGCAGCCATACTTGCAATGTTCATAATAAAGCTTTTAGGTTCTTTTAACAATACAGGCAATAATAGCTGTGTTGTTAGAACCATACTACGGATGTTGACTTGAATAATACGGTCTAAAGAAGCAAGAGAGCTTTCAATGATAGATGCCGTTCCTCCGATACCAGCATTATTGATAAGAAAATTTATTTTATAATCAGCAGCAATATTTCTGATATTTTCAATTAATAAATGCTGGTCCGTAACATCGAATTCTATAACCACCACTTTTATACTATAGGAGCGTATTAGTTCGTTGGCTAACAAATGGGTATTACTACCTGGTAAAGCCGTCAAAATTAAGTTCATTTTTAGTTCTGCACATTGTATGGCAAGTGCCTTACCTAATCCCGAACTTGCACCTGTAATCATGGTGTATATCATTTCCTCACTATTCATCTGCATCTATTAACTGATTTGACAATGATAATCTTCAATAAACTTTTTAATATTTAAGGAAGAAGTAAAATTTAAACGTACTTTTTTAAAGCTTTCTGAAAAGCATTTTTTATAATCTTTTGTTATTTCTGTAGTAAGTAATTCAATAATAAACAAGTTTATTTCGTCTCTTTTATCTATATCAACATAACCCGACAGGACTGATAACAAATAATTTACTTCTATTAGGAGCGCCTCAGTAATTACAATTTCTTTTCTTATTGATTGTTCAGATCCTTTTTCCAACTTTTCTTTAAATAACTTTAAAAGTTGATAAGCATCCGTATGCAGCAGATGATAATCCTGAATGCAATCGAGCATTTTAGCTATTGTTTGACAAAGGGAATCAAATTCCATTTTGTTGCCAGCTACACTGATGGTACTGTTTTCTTTTAAAGAGACTCCTTCTAACATTATAAAACCAGTTTAATTAGATTCAAATCTGACAATTAAGTTCTTTTTTTTAGCAAAAACCAAGATGAACTGTCATTAAATTTGCCTGAACGGTTATATAAATAATTGAAATGAATTTATGATCGACAATCTTTAAGATTATGAATCATCCATATGGGGTTTTACTAATCAGTCAATCCTGATACTTTTAATTCCTTTCTCCAAAGCTGTTTCCCGAACGCCTGGCACTCCAGATCCCTCCACACGAAAAATCGTAATATCCGTAAGACCAATAAACCCCAAAATATGTTTTAAATAGGGTACTACGAAATCAAATTGCTGTAAAGGGCCTTCTGTATAAATCCAGCCAGAAGATACAGCGATGTATACTTTTTTCCCCTTCAGAAGACCCTCAGATTCATTTTCGTCCGCCCTGAAAGTAATGTTTCGTCTAACAATATGATCTATCCATGCTTTGAGCGTGGAATGAATTGTGAAATTATACAACGGTGCGCCAATAACAATAATATCAGCTTCTTTCAACTGGTTTATTGCTTCATCCGAATGGTGGATAGCGGCTATGTTTTCAGGGGTCCTTTTTTCTGCTGGCGTGAAAAAAGAAATCAAGTGAGACTCTTCTAAATGGGGAAACTGTTGACTGACCAAATCTACTTCCGTTATAGAACTACCTGGAAAGACTAACTGTATTCTTTCTACAATCGCCTTTCCCAATTTAATGCTGTTAGAGGCTGTACCCCTTGGGCTTGATATAATATGTAATATCTTTTTCATTATTTTAAATATTTATTCAAATCTATATACCTTTAGTTACAAAATATTAAGGCTATACAAAAGTTTAGCGCTTACCTTTTATATAGTGAACTGAAATTCAATTACTTATGAAAAGACCGGCATCAGGATGCACATTATTAGTACCAATCAGCGATGCACTATATGTAATCGGCGGGAAATGGAAATTAAAAATTATTGCGGCGTTAAAAGACGGTGCCCTAAGGTTCAACGAAATACAGCGAGCTGTTGTTGGTATCTCCGCACGAATGCTTTCGACTGAGTTGAAAGATTTGGAACTAAATGGTTTTGTTCAACGTACTGTATATAACCAAGTACCGGTTGCCGTTGAATATAAGTTAACCGATTACGCCACCTCATTAGACGATGTTCTGTTTTCATTAGCAGATTGGGGTATTAAGCACCGGATTAAACTAAGATAAGATGGAAGTACCTTGTTCTTCGGTACAACACCTCCCTTGGCAAATTTGACTGGAATACCGTTGCCTTGTGCAATGGGAAATTAACGGAAAATATTCCATATCAGAATCCGCCTTTCAACTTAGTATCGGGATAATATTTACGATATGCGTAAAAAATGTTTTAAGATTAAATTAAATCAGACAGAGGCTAAGTTACTTTTACTGAAATCCCAAAACAAATCACATTTCTGAAAAATTGATAATTTGGCCGATTACCTTTGAGTCTTTTAACTGGGATTCAAGCGCCCGGGATTAGTTAAATAATGAACCTAAGGTACATCTTATTTTATATTGCTAAACTCCACAAATTCATATTCTGGCGAACTCTCTACCAACTGCCTGATGATCGAACCGTGTCCATTTCCAAAGATCACAAGAATTCTGTCCTGAGCACTTTCAGTGATATTTTGAAGGTTCCTGAATATTCTTAAATTTCTGCTGTACCAGTTAATTGCAAGCGCGTCTGCTCCTCTTTTGTTATCCAGTTTAAAATCCCCGACAAGATAAGCGCCATGACCGAGCAGATGATAAGTTCTTGAATTCGTATATTTAAAGTATGGTAGCATCTCCATATTCGCACGCAGGTTATCTTCATTTTTATACAATTTCTCATACATTTTAGAGTATGGGTCTTCGCTTTTATAATCATAATCTTTAAAGAGCGCTTCGAAATAACCCGGATCAATTTTACTCAATTCCGAAACCATCGAATTATCATCAATGGCATAAATGGTATCAAGTTTCATCTCAGTTGCGATGCGCATCCCGAGTTGATAGCGCTCATCTCTTTCAGAGCGATGTGCCCCTGTTTTGTATTCTTTTAGCTTTTGGGTCGCCTTCCATTCTGGCAAAGCTTCAATTGCAATTTTTGTTGGTTTAAATTTTTTGATATAGTTTACAAGATCTGTAAGTTCTTTTTGTTTAGTGGGC
>JASLGV010000124.1 GCA_030149995.1 Pedobacter sp. | reverse complement strand
TGTACTGCCTTTTATACAAATTTTAGGTTATGATATTTTTAACCCAACGGAGGTGGTACCAGAATATATTTGCGATATCGGCACCAAAAAAGGCGAAAAAGTAGATTATGTAATCCGTAAAAATGATGAGCCGATTATCATCTTTGAATGTAAGCACTGGAAAGAAAATGCCGATGCACATAACTCTCAGCTTCACCGGTATTATCATGTTTCGAAAACAAGATTTGGTGTGCTCACCAACGGAACTATTTATAATTTCTATACCGATCTTGAAAAGCCCAATATTATGGACGAGAAACCATTTCTTACCATCGATATAGAAGATCTTAAAGACAGTTCGATCAAACTTTTAGAAAGCTTTACAAAAAACGAATATAACCTGGAAAATATTTTAGATTCTGCCGAAGCCCTGAAGTACATTAAGGCCATTCGTAAAGAATTTGAAAAGGAAGTAGACACCCCATCAGATGAGATGGTTAAGCTTCTGGTAAACAGATTTTTTAACAAACCTTTAACTGCAAGCCGGGTCCTTACCTTTAAAGAATATACCAAAAAAGCATTATCCATTTCAATTAACGAATCCATTAGCCACCGGTTAAAATCGGCCCTGAGTATCAACGAAAAAATTGAAAAACAGGAAAAATCTCAAACCACCGCTATCGATGAGAACAGCGAAATTTCCAAAATCGTTACCACAGAAGAGGAATTGGAAGCTTTTCAAATTGTAAAGGCCATTTTAAGGGAAAAGATTCCGGCCAACCGGATTGCTGCCCGCGATGCCCAATCCTATTTCAGCGTATTAATGGATGACAACAACAGGAAACCCATCTGTCGTTTTTATTTTAACACAGCCAATAAATACCTGGAAACTTTTCAAAACGGAAAGGATGCCGGAGAGAAAAAACAATTAAACAGTCTGGATGAGCTTTATAATTATAGAGATCAATTACATCAAACTCTTGAAAATTATAATTAAGATGAAAATATATTTTCGTTTATGCGCGCTGTGTTGTTTTATCGCTTTATTTAATTTACCTATAACTTACTATACCTTTCTCAGGATTATAATTTCTGTAGGTTCATTGCTGGCGATTTACAATTTTATAAAGTGCAGGAGTAATTCATGGATTCTCCTTTTCTCATTCTTATTCATACTTTTTAATCCCATATTACCAATTTACCTGTATAAAAAAAGCTTCTGGATTCCGATTGATATAGCCGTAGGGATACTATTTCTGTTCCTTACATTTCTAAAAACAAAAGAAAAAAAGGTTGTCAAAGAAACATTATCAATTTCAAAGACCTATATACGAGACCGAATTATCTTACCCAAAACAAATAAAAAATTAAATGGAAACCATAATGAATATTGAACTGCAAAGTCATTTTTTAAGGCTTTATCAAATAGCATGTTCCGATAATAACTTTGATGTACTTGAAATGAAACAATTATACAAGTTTGCCGAACAAAGGGGCGTAAGCACAGAGCATCTGAACAGTATTTTAACAAATCCTGTTGGGAGAATGGAAGTGCCAAAATCTATTGAGAAGAGAGTAGAGTACTTATATGATCTTGCAATAATGATTTGGGCAGATCGGGAAGTAACCGAAGATGAATATAATTTACTAAAAAAGTACTGTGAGACCTTTGAATTTTTACCAGAAAATATAATTGGAATATGCGACTATCTCATTGATTGTGCAAAAAAAGAAAAACAGTTTCAAGACGTGCTGAACTCAATAAATTAAAAAATTATGGAAATTAGAAAATTATTTGCCACAAAAAATGGTGAACAACCTAAAACAACTATTCCTGAAATTGAAGAACAAACAGAAGAAAAAGTAAGAATTACCTATTACCAAAGTGGCTATGGCGCTGCGCTAAAGGCAATGGGGAGTCCAATAAACTTTAAAGCTTGTTTAGATAATGTTTATAATAGTTTTGAGCAACAGTGCCGTGAACAAGAAATTCAACAGGTAAAATTAAAGCAACCCTATATTGATGAGAAAGTAAAAAAACAAAGTGAACTAAAAAATATAGAAGCTGCAATTTCAATTTTTGAAGAAAAAAAACAACAAATTGCAGAAAAAATCAATGCCTTAAAAAAAGATACGGAAGATGTTAAGCATCATCCTGAAAACCATGGGGTAGAAACTTCAAAACGCCCGAGGGCACAATTTTACATTGGTCTCTTACTATTGGTTCCGATCACATTATACTTATTTGTCTTTTATATATCAGCTACTTATTCTGCGTTTTTTAAAGATTTTTCTAATGATAGCCTTACAGCCGCCATTTTCGATGCCCAGGCATTTAATAATGCTTTAAGTGCTGGTTGGCTCGAAGCCATTTTGATCTTTACTATTCCCTCTGTTTTTCTTGGTTTGGGCTATGTAATCCACATGGTCCAAAAAGGCAAGGGGATTAAAAATATTTTCAGAATGATTGCCCTGTTCGTTGTTACTTTTTTATTTGACGGTTTATTAGCCTACCAAATTGAAAAGAAAATTTACGATTTCAATAAAACCCCCGACTCTTTACCTTATAATCTAAGAGTAGCCTTGGGTGAATCAGAGTTTTGGATGATCATTTTCGCAGGATTTGTTGTGTACATAATATGGGGATTAGTATTCGACATTACCATGAAAGAGCATGAAAATATAGATAAAATAAAAGGCTATATCAAAACTAAAATGGAAGAAATAAAATTGCTCGAAAATAATAAAAATGAAATTATTGAGGAAATTAACACTCTAAAGAAAAGAAGCGTTGAAATAACTGGTAAAACTACAGAATTACAATCTGTAATAGATGGCTTCGTATTAAACCTTAAAGAATATCTACTTTATCATTACCAATACAAAGAGGGATGGTTCCAGGCAGTTGCATCAGAAATTGTACTATCGCAGCAACGGCAAAACGAAATACTGGAGCAATGCGAACAGGTTGCTCATGAACATCTTAAAAAACATAACCTAATTGATCCTGATTTTCAAAATGTAGTTTATTCTAAAATATCATAACAATGAGCGCTAAATTCAACCTTCTAACAT
>JASLGV010000107.1 GCA_030149995.1 Pedobacter sp. | reverse complement strand
CGCAATCACAAAAACTAACAGCCGGAATGGTTTTAAAAAAGGTACTCACCTTTCCGCCCTTTATTGGCTGCGTGCTGGCACTTACCTTACCCCGTTTTGCCGACCTGAGTGTACTCGATCCGCTGTTCGATAAACTTGCCGGCACCGTTGGTCCGCTGGCCTTGTTTTCCATTGGTTTACAATTAAAATTCGGCGGATGGTACAGCGAGATTAAACACATCAGGACTGCGCTGCTTTATAAACTTATACTGGCTCCTTTGGTGGTGGCGCTGGTAGCCCTTTGCCTGGGGTTAAAAGGAACCATTGCGCAAATAACCATTTTTGAAGCCGCCATGCCTACTTTATTAACAGCCGGTGTAGTAGCCGATCAATACAATCTCAATCCAAAGGTTTCCAACCTGGTGGTGGGTATCGGTATTTTGCTTTCGCTTATTTCAACGGGCGTGTGGTGGTTTATCTTAACCCAGATGGGCCTTTTTTAATAAAATGAGTCATCATAAAACAAGAAGGGGTGTTCGCTGTCTAAGCTGAACACCCCTTTTTATTGGCTGTAACCGGTAATTTTACAAAGCTAATTTTTTAGCAATGGTTGCCGGAATACCTTTTTTGTTTAATAAAATAGCGGTTGTTTTATATTTAACATAATTTTTAGTTACGTATAAATAACCTTTATAATCGTTGGTTGCACCCCAAGAGTTTTTCACAATATAGTATTCTTTACCATTCTGATCTTTGGCAACACCAACAATGTGCATACCGTGATCGTCTGTTGTTTGGTAGTTATCGAATGCTTTCTGACGGTTTTCCTGTGTGATTTCCATTTCAGGTTTAGGACCATCGAACATTTCAGCTTTTTGTTTAGCCGTCATTTCGTTGAAAGGAACTTCTGGTACATAAGCCACACCATTTTTCCAGCTAAAGCTTTTTTCACTTACGTCTGTTGCCCATGCCACGGTGTAACCAGCTTTTAACGCATTATCGATAATGTCTGTTAATTCATTTACCTGAACATTGTGTACCTGATCGAACGACCAGTTATCTGGTACCAACAAGGTAAATTTGCTGTAGAAAGGATAATCGTTAAATGACGACAACTCTACATAGTTATCAGGATTTAAACCTACAACTTCGTTTGCAAATGTTTTAGGCGTGTATTTTTTTCCTTTGAATGTGAATGTTTCAGGCACCTGACCTAAATACGCATCAATAACAGCTGTATATGCTTTAAGCCAGTTTGGTGTAAGTTCGCCATTTGAATTTTTGATAACAGCATCCAGTACCCCTTTTTCAACGTCGCCCATTTCAGCTGTTTTATTGATGGTTGTACCGTAATTTAAGCCTGTATAAACTTCCTGAGGCACTGCTCCGTACTTTTTGTACATGTTAATTACATCGTGCAAAGCACCACCATCTCCCAGCGTAACTGCTCCATGCATACGAACATAGTTTTTACCTTTTTCTACATATACATTACGTGCAGAGAAAAGCTGCGAAAGGGTTACCGGCTCTTTACCCGCTTTAATCATCTCAGACTCCAGAAATGAATTGGTAGAATAGCTCCAGCAAGTACCTGAAGATCCCTGATTTTGAACAGGTGTGTTGGCCAGATTAATTACATCTGTAAATTTAAACGCACTTTTACTGTTTTCGCTGTGATTATTCTTTAAAGAATTAACAAGATTGTCCTGGGCATAGGTTACCATTGCAGAAACCGACAACGACAGGGCAATCACACTCATTTTTGTGTAATTGATCATGTTTATGTGTTTATTAAAAGGCGGCTAATTTATCAATTGTTTGCAGCAAAACACATAAGAAGTACAACAAAATAATTCTTTTTTATAATTATTACCCAGAGATTAAAATTAACATTCAGGTAAACTGATCGGAATATTGGTTGCAAGTCCGCCATCTGAGGTTTCCTTGTATTTCACATTCATATCAAGCGCGGTTTCCCACATGGTATTTACGACTGCATCAAGACTTACTTTTGCCTTATCCGGATTGCTCTGAAGAGCCAGCTGACTGGCTGTAATGGCTTTAATCGCGCCCATAGTATTTCTTTCTATACACGGAATCTGAACCAGTCCTCCGATCGGATCACAGGTTAAACCCAGGTGATGTTCCATGGCAATCTCTGCCGCCATTAATACCTGTCTTTGTGAACCGCCCAAACATTCGGTTAGTGCCGCTGCCGCCATGGCTGAAGAAACTCCTATTTCAGCCTGACAGCCACCCATGGCCGCCGAAATAGTGGCCCCTTTTTTAAAGATGCTGCCAACCTCCGAAGCGCAGGCTATAAACTGAATGATCTTTTCTTCTGTATAACCATCGCAAAAGGTTATAAAATACTGAAGAACGGCCGGAATTACGCCCGCAGCCCCATTTGTTGGTGCGGTAACCACACGGCCAAAAGAAGCATTCTCTTCATTTACGGCAAGTGCAAAGCAACTCACCCAGTCTAAAATATAATTAAAGCCATTTCCACCGGCCCTGATGGCCTGCACCCAGCTGTCGAAACTTTCGTAGGTTGTTTTTCCAATCAGTCTTTTATTCAACGTTGCTGCACGACGGGCCACCTCCAAACCACCCGGTAAAAATCCGCCGGTATGGCAACCTCTGTAAATACAATCGCGCATCACATAAAAATGTTGCAGAATTCCCCGCCTGGTTTCCCGTTCAGAACGCCAGGCAAGTTCATTTTCCAATACAATTTCACTTACTTTAAGGCCGGTTGATAAACACCAGTGAAGCAGTTCTTTTGCTTTTTCGACCGGAAACGGCAGATCAACCTGTTTTTTAGCATGGTTATCCCCCCCCTCTTTTACCACAAAACCACCTCCAACGGAATAATAGGTTTCTGAAAAAGCCTTGCCGCTTTTTAAAAATGACTGAAAAGTAACCGCATTCGGGTGAAACGGTAAACTCTCTGTATATAAAAACAGTAAATCTTCTGCATAACTAAAATCTATTTCCTGTATACCGCCCAGGTTGAGCAGCCCTGTTTGCTGTATAGACTCAAACGTTGGATTAACCAGGCTTACATCAAACGTAACGGGATCTGCACCTGTTAACCCCAGTAAGATGGCCACATCAGTTCCGTGCCCCTTGCCCGTTTTGGCCAGCGACCCATACAGCAGTATTTTTAAGCCCTCTATTTCGTTC
>JASLGV010000547.1 GCA_030149995.1 Pedobacter sp. | reverse complement strand
CTCATTTTATCTAAAATGAACGGTTCTACAGCGCTTTTGTAATTTCCAACACGGATAACCTGCATTTCTACCCCCACTTTTTCTAAAGTTCCTTTAAAAAAGGTAAGTTCAGAGCTAAAACCTTTAAATTCTAAAGCACCTTCGGGATTTAAGTATACCTTATCGGCAACTGATGCCAAATAGTAAGCTCCCTGGGTATACACCTCGCTGTAGGCAATAATTTTTTTATGCGATTTTTTAAAATCGATCAAAGCATTTCTTACCTCGCGCAGGGTAGCAAAACCAGCATTCGGACTGCTTACATTCAGGTAAATACATTTAATGTTATCGTCGGTTTTTGCGCGTTCCAACGATTTAAGCAAATCGTTCAGACCAATGCCGGCCTTTTCATCACCACCAATAATAGGCAGGTTGGCAAAAGGATTTTTGGGTGTTCTTTCTGTAACGGCCTGATCCAGATTTAAAAATAATACACTGTTGTTGTTAACGACAACGGTTTTATCCGTATCTAAAGAAGAAACGATTGCAATAACAAATAAGAAGCAAACAATGAATATAACCACTATAGAGAGGAGAAATCCAAGCATAGAGGCAAACATGTACTTAAAAAATTCTTTCATTTAATGTTTTAGAGTTTATTTTGTAAATATATAAAATTGATGACGCTTATTATATGGCATTAGAGAGTAAAACTGCTTATTTGTTACTGGGCAGTAATTTGGGCGACCGGCAAACGGTTTTGGAGCAGGCCATAGCGTTGCTGGCATTGCGTGCAGGCATGGTAGTGGCACGTTCTTCTTTTTACGAAACGGCTGCATGGGGTAAAACCGATCAGCCAGCTTTTTTAAATCTTGCTTTGCAAATAGAAACTACTTTAACACCCCTGGCCTTGCTCGATCAGGCATTGGGTATTGAAGCAGAGCTGGGGCGGGTACGGATTGAAAAATGGGGTGAACGCATTATAGACATTGATTTGATTCTTTTTGGAGCGGAAGTTATCGATATACCGGGACGTTTACAGGTTCCGCATCCACACATGCAGGAACGTAAATTTGTGATGGTTCCGCTGGCAGAAATCGCACCTTTGGTTGTGCATCCGGTGTTGCATGCAACAATTTCGTTGATCGCCCAAAATTTAACAGATAATTTGTCGGTAAAGAAAATCTAAATATTTAGATTTGTTGTATGCAAGAAAATTATGATAATCATCCCCTGGATTTGTCATATCTAAAAGAAATGGTTGGCCATAACCCCGAGTTTATGGTCGAAATCTTTGATACCTTCATTGAACAGACGCCCATTTATCTGGCAGAGCTTGAAGAAGCCCTGGAAGCGCAAAACTGGGATAAGGTTGGTAATTGTGCACATAAAATTAAACCGACATTTAGTTATGTAGGCCGGCATGATGTAAAAGATTTTATTCAAACAATAGAGGATAAAGCGCGCCATGTTAATGGTGTAGAGCAGATCCCGTTTGATTTGAAGAACCTGAAAGAAATTATTCAGCAAATTTACGAGCAGCTGGAAGAAGCCAAAAAAGACCTTCGGGCTAAGGGTTAAAGCGAAGTCAAAAACGAGTTTTTTTGATTATTTACGGTCCTTATCTGATCTGCTGAAAATGCAGTACGGACATTCCTATGTATAAAATCAATACAAAGGGGATGGCTGCAAATTGCAGGAAAATAATGAGGATGGCAGATAAAATCAGAAAGATAAACTTGATTTTATTGTGTTTCCAGCTCAGATCACTAAATTTTAGGGAAAATATCCTGATTTCGCTTACAAGTAGGAAACTGGTGAGTACGGTGATGCCGATTAAGAGCAAACTGGAGCCAATAATTTGCGGATAATCTTTGGCTATAAATGCCAGCGAGCAGATAAATAAAGTATTCATAGGTGTGTTAAGCCCAATAAAATCTTCTGTTTGTCTTTCGTCTATGTTGAATTTAGCCAGTCGTAACGCAGAGAAAATGGTAATTAAAAAACCCAGGTAGGGCAGGTACTCGGAGCTGTAATCACTTAACTGTAGCAATTGAAACATGATTACACCGGGTAAAAATCCAAAGCTCACCATATCTGCAAGAGAATCGAGTTCCTTTCCTATAGACGATTTTACGCTTAAAAAGCGTGCGGCCATGCCATCGAAAAAATCGAATATGCCGGATAGGATGACGAAATAGGCCGCCATTTGCAGGTTGCCTTTAAATGCAAATACAATACCAATACAACCGGAAAAAAGGTTTGCACAGGTGATGAAATTTGGAATATGTTTTTTCATGAAGAAAATTTAAACCATAAAAATTCAGGCGTAAAGTTAAGGGAATTCAGGAAAGAAAACCGCAAACTTTACGCCTTATTCAGCCAAATATTTTAGCTGTTCATTGAAATCAAAAATTCTTCGTTGCTTTTTGTTCCTTTAATTTGAGCCTGAACAAATTCCATCGCTTCCTGGCTGTTCATATCTGCCAGGTGGTTACGTAAGATCCAAACGCGTTGTAAAGTATCTCTGTCGTGTAACAGATCATCTCTACGCGTACTTGAAGCGGTGATGTCGATGGCCGGGAAGATTCTTTTGTTTGATAATTTACGGTCTAACTGAAGTTCCATGTTTCCGGTACCTTTAAACTCTTCGAAAATTACCTCATCCATTTTAGAACCTGTATCGGTTAAAGCTGTTGCGAGGATGGTTAAAGAACCACCGTTTTCAATGTTACGGGCTGCTCCAAAGAAACGTTTAGGTTTGTGCAGGGCATTTGCATCCACACCACCTGATAAGATTTTACCAGAGGCCGGAGCGGTGGTGTTATAAGCTCTTGCTAAACGGGTAATGGAATCTAAAAGGATAACCACATCGTGCCCGCTTTCTACCAGACGTTTAGATTTTTCTAAAACAATATTGGCAATTTTTACGTGGCGCTCTGCCGGTTCATCGAACGTAGAGGCAATAACTTCTGCACGTACGCTGCGTGCCATGTCTGTTACCTCTTCTGGACGTTCATCAATCAATAAGATAATTAAATATACTTCCGGGTGGTTTTTGGCAATGGCATTGGCCACCTCTTTTAAGAGGTTGGTTTTACCTGTTTTGGGTTGTGCCACAATTAATCCACGCTGGCCTTTACCAATTGGGGTAAAGAGATCCATAATACGTGTAGAGTAATTATTGGTATCTGTAAAGAGGTTTAATCTTTCTGTCGGAAACAACGGGGTTAAGTAATCAAAAGGAACGCGGTCGCGCACCTCTGCAGGAATACGGCCATTAATGGTTTCTACTCTTACCAGCGGGAAATATTTTTCACCTTCTTTTGGCGGGCGGATGCTTCCTTTAACGGTATCGCCGGTTTTCAAGCCGAAAAGTTTAATCTGCGACTGAGATACATAAATATCATCAGGGGAGGTGAGGTAGTTATAATCTGCCGAGCGTAAAAAGCCGTATCCGTCTGGCATAATTTCTAAAACGCCCTCGTTGGTGATTACATTATCGAAATCTAAATTCGAATAGCTGTTTTCATTTTTATGGTGGTTGCCACCGCCAGGTTGTTTCTGGCGATTTTCTTCGCGTGGTTGTTTTTCTTTTTGTTCTGGTTTAGGTTTTGCAATAACCTCGGCACTTTCTTCAATAAGTGCAGAAATGGGTTTTACATCTTCCTTAGGAGCAGCTGCTGGTTTTTCGATAGGCTGTCTAACCGGCTCATCAAACAGGGTGACTGATTCCTTTTTGGCTACAGGTGCCTCTTCCTTACTTAAACGGGCTCTTTTTTTAACAGGTTTTTCTGCTGTTTCTGCCACATTTTTAGCTTCTTTAGGCTCTTTATCTGCTTTATCTGCCTTTGCACTTTTGGCTTTGCTTTCTGCTTTGGGGGCCGTTGCTACAGGTGCTTCTGTATCGGTATCTTGTTGTTCTCTGGCTGCATTTAACATTTCTTGCTGATGTAAAAGTACTTCAACCAGATCTATTTTTCTGAGTCCGTCAGCACCTTCAATGCCATAGGTTTTTGCAAGTTCACGTAATTCAGCCGTGAGTTTATCATTTAATTCTGTTTTACTAAACATTTGAAATATATATGTTTCAGGAAATTTTTATCTTATCAATTGTTGCCTACAATTGTAATTCGGTACAGATCTAATTAATGGGTGGTGCAGAAAAAAAATAAGTACAGGTTACATTCGTTGTATAATTCTTTCACGGGTTATAAATCAATCAGGAGTTGGTCATTTTAAATAAGTGAGGAGGCTCATGATGGTTTCATAATGTGTTTATTGACTGAACCAAGCAAAATGCTTAAAAAAGATAACAAAAAACAAATTTTGATAGATTTTTCTGGGATGCTCAGATAAACGGTTGAGAAATTATGCTGCAATTCTATGTATTTGTAATGTATTCTGCAAGAGAAAAATTAAATATTTTTAAAAAAAAGATTATTATAGGGTGGTTATACTCGTTCTAAAAACTTTAAAATAGCCATATTTGTAGCAAATATGCCGATTATATGACCAAACAACAACTTTTTGAACAGATACAAAAGAAACGTTCATTTTTATGTGTAGGCCTCGATCCTTCGCTGGATAAGATTCCGGCTCACCTGTTGAAATATGAAAATCCGATTTTGGAATTTAACAAGCAGATTATTGATGCAACCAAAGATCTTTGCGTAGCGTATAAGCCCAATACTGCTTTTTACGAATGTTATGGAAAAAAAGGTTGGGAGAGTCTGATCGAAACCTGGAAATATATACCTGCTGATATTTTTACCATTGCCGATGCCAAACGTGGCGATATAGGCAATACCTCTTCGATGTATGCAGAGACCTTTTTTAAGGAGGCTTCTTCTGAGATGAGTTTTGACGCGGTAACGGTTGCTCCTTATATGGGCAGCGATTCGGTACTGCCTTTTCTTAATTTTAAAGATAAATGGGTGATCCTGCTGGCCTTAACTTCAAATGCCGGACATGCAGATTTTCAATTACAGCAAATTGGCGGAGAACGTCTTTTTGAAAAGGTAATTAAAGTTTCGTCGCAATGGGCTACAGACGAGCAGATTATGTATGTAGTAGGGGCTACCAGAGGAAGTGGCTTTGCAGATGTACGGAAACTTGCTCCGCATAATTTCCTGTTGGTACCTGGCGTGGGTGCGCAGGGTGGCGATTTACAGGAAGTATGCAAATATGGGCTGAATGAGCAGTGTGGTTTATTGGTTAATTCTGCCCGGAATATTATTTATGCCGGCAACGGAGTTGACTTTGCCGAGCAGGCAAGGGCCGAAGCTTTAAAGCTGCAACAGGAAATGGAACAGATTCTGCTGACTGCAGAGCTGATTTAAGTATACAACCGGCAAAAACATACCTGCATTTGATGGGGTGTGTTTTTGCCGTTCTTATTTACACCTGGAAAGGATTGTTTAGTTTACAAGCATTATATTTTTCCATCTTGATTCTTAAAGGGGACAATTATTACATCGTTTTAGATTGTGTAGGAGGCTTTACAATCCACTTTACAAGGAAAGGATAACCGTAAATAATTGATTATCTTCATTTATGGAGGTAAAAGAAGATTTTCTATCCTATGTATGGCAGTTTAGGGCATTTGATTTAAATGCGCTTAAAACAGCCCGTGGAGAAAATTTGAAAATTATCCATCCGGGTTTGTTAAATACGCATGCCGGTCCGGATTTTAGTCAGGCCAAAATACAGATAAGCGATACAGTTTGGAGTGGAAACGTAGAAATACATCTGAAGGCTTCAGATTGGTTTAAGCACAACCATCAATCTGATACAGCTTATCAGAATGTAATTTTACATGTAGTGCTGGAAAACGACCG
>JASLGV010000507.1 GCA_030149995.1 Pedobacter sp. | reverse complement strand
GATGCAACCGGGAAACAGGAAAGTAATTGGTGCAGTTGGAGAGCTTCAGTTTGAGGTAATCAACTTCCGTTTAGAGCATGAGTACGGTGCGAAATGTCGTTTCAGAACCTTAAGTTATACGCGTTCAAGCTGGGTAACCTCATCTGACAGGAAAAAATTAGATGAATTTGTTAAACGTAAACAACAACATATTGGTTTCGATAAAGAGGAACAGCCTGTTTATTTATCAGATAGTGAATACATGATTAACTTAACTAAACAGGATTACCCGGATATTGATTTCCATAAAACCAGCGAGTTTAAGAGCTAATCTATCGCCTGGAGCAGCTTTCAGTTCGGAAGTTTACAATGCAAAAAGCCTTTTCTAAGCGTTTGAGGGCACTGAAAAGGTAGACTTAAAAATGGTCTATAAAAAGATTAGCGGATGGGTAGGTTATAAGATCTCCATCCGCTTTTTGTTTTTTGAGTATTTTTATATTTTTACGGGGCCCAATCTATTGAGATTTCTCGCCGAATTCTGGTATTTTATGGTTGTTTTTAGGATATTTTGTGGCAATGATGATCCCGCTTTAGAATTTGAGGATTCTTTTAAGATTAACTACGAATATCGCAAGTGCACCTTGCATTTTCATGCTTTCCAGACCATAAGAGTTCGCCCTGTCATATCCATGAACATTTTTCAACTCACTATTTTTCGCCTCAATTTTATATCTGTGTTTTGATTTCTCCCTAAAGTACTCGCTTTGTTGGAATATTTCCTGTTCTTTATGCTCATCTGGTTTTATGGCGACCGAATACGTCCTGCTTTTGGCTTCCGGTTTGTAGCAGCCATCTCTTAGCGGGCATACTTTGCATTTTTCGGTATCGAAATAATAGGTCATTGACTGATTGCTCTTATCTACCTTTTTGCCCTGCACCCGTTTATACATAGCCAGGTGCCCTGCGGGGCATACGAACATATCTGCATCTTTATTGTAATCAAACTTTTCTTCCTCTTTTCTGGCACCATGAGTAATAGCAGGGTTCATCCTGGCAACTATCTTAACCTTATTTCCGTTCAAATCCTTAAGCTTAAGGTTGTTCTTGCCAGCATAGGCTGCATCACCTATGATAGTATCCACCTCCATTCCGTTTGACTGTGTCTGACCCAATAATTTTGGCAGCTCAGGACCATCTCCTTTCTCCCCGGAGGTAACAACAGCTGCTGTGATGATACGCTCCTCTGTCATTGCCAAATGAGTTTTGTAACCAAAAAAGCTACTATCAGCAGTTTTGTGTCCGACTCTGGCATCCATATCTTTGGATGAGGTGTAGTTATCCTGAGTATCTTCTACTGTTTCCTTTAAGAGGTTTAGCTTCTCTTTCACTGCAGGAATTTCACTTAATGCCTCATCAGACTCGATAAGTTTTTGTAACTCCTTGCAGTATTCTATTTCTTTAAGGACATCATTTGATTCATTCTTCGCGGGCATCTGACCCTTGAAGTCATCATCCATTAGGTACACTGCTTTTCGAAGCAGTTTTGAGCGTTGCCTGAGTACTTCAATAGGTGAATATGGATTCGATCTGGAAAGTGAATGTGTCGCATCGACAATGATGGACCTGGATTTAATAATGCCTTTTTCCAATGCGAGGGAAACAGTTTTACCAATTAGAAGGTTTAAAAGATCCATATCCTTGAGGCGGAGCTTTCGGAACTTGGTCAATGAGCTTGAATTGATTACATCTTCTTCCGGGGACATCTCTAGGAAATATTTGAAGGACATATCATAGCGGGAACGTTCTACCACATCAACATCTGAAACCGTATAAATTGTTTTCAGCAATAAGTATTTAAACATGCGTACCGGACTCTCAGCATTACGCCCGTTGTCCGGGCAGTATTTATCCAGAAGCTCATCATATATAAAACCAAAATCTATAAGCTCATTAATCTTGCGCAGTAAGTTCTCTTTGGGAACAATCAGGTCATAAAGCCTGGAAAACTCGCTAAACTGGATTTTTTGTTGTTGAAGAAGCATCTTAAAAGCAGTAATAATATACCTTTAAAATACAAAAAAAGGAGCAGAAAAACTAGTTTTCTACTCCTTTTGTCCTTTTCAATTAGGGGACTTTTTCAGTGCCCTCCAAATTTGCCGGGACTTTTTTATTTTCTAATACTAATGTTTTTCTCCCCGTAAACCGGCCCTTTATCTGTTACTCCTTGTATTATAATTTTAAATTCACCGGTTAAATCACCAGTTGTAAATTTTAATGGTGTTTCTCCGGTTTCATTAATTACTGTTTGATAATCCCAATAGATAGTTGCAAAATTTATGGGCTCATTGGTATTTTTTATATCTGAAACATAGAATTCTTTCGGGTATAAAATTCCATTTAATGTTAAAAAATTAGGTTTTACGATATTATCGGCACAACCTTGATAAGATACTCTTTGCCCGTTAATAATGTATGTTTTACCTTTCACAGGCAATGTCCCTGAAGAATGGTTCTGGCAATTAAGAATACCATACTGACATACATAATCACCAC
>JASLGV010000468.1 GCA_030149995.1 Pedobacter sp. | reverse complement strand
CTAACTGGTACCTGCTGGCAGGCGATGCCACCGCAATTCCGGTTTTGGGTGCCATACTGGAAAGTTTACCGCCAACAGCCAAAGGTACCTGTATTATTGAAGTATCTGCACCTGTAGATGAACAGGTACTTTTTACACAGGCCGACATAAAATTTACCTGGTTATACAACCCGCATCCGGAAAAAGGAAGTGAATTATTTGAACAGGTAAAACAGCAAATCTTACCCGAAACATCGAGGTTTGGGTATGTAGCAGCTGAATTTTCGACTGTAAAAGCCATCAGAACATGGCTTAGAAAAGAAAAAAACTGGAAACGCGAAGAACTCTATGCTTATTCTTACTGGAAAGCAGGCACTTCTGAAGACCGGTCTGCCACAGAAAGACATCAGGAAAAAGAATCCATCTAATTCTGCTTGCATATGGACCCGGCTTTCTGAATGGATTTCAACAGGACTTTCTTCTATAAAAAACATCAATTCTTTATATTTCACCTTAAAAATGTAAAAATCAAGGGCAAAACTCCTAAAACCGGACTACCTGTTTTCTAAAAACCGGACCACTTTAATATTCCGGAAAGATACGAGTTTTGCCCCTGTTAGATTTTTATCCAATCTTATAAGCAAATATGAAGAAAAGCTACTTTTTTTATAGTATACTACTAATGCCTGCCTTTGTACAGGCCCAAACAAACAAATCAGATACGACCACTCTTAAGGAAGTCATCATTTCAGAAAACAGGCTGCAAACACCTTTTAGTAAACAGGCAAGAAATATACAACTGATTACCAAAGAACAAATTGCCGAATTACCTGTTAAATCCATTAACGAAGTACTGGCCTATATTGGTGGTGTAGATGTAAGGCAGCGCGGCCCTTTCGGTACGCAGGCCGATATCAGCATAGACGGCGGTAGTTTTGAACAAACACTGATTTTGCTAAACGGGGTAAAAATTTCTGATGTGCAAACCGCTCACCACTCCATGAACATTCCTGTTCCTCTGGCAGCAGTAGAACGCATAGAAGTTTTAAAAGGCCCGGCAGCCCGTATTTATGGCATCAATGCCTTAACAGGCGCCATTAACATTGTAACCAAAACGGCTAACCGCTCAGAGGCACTGGTAAATGTACAAACTGGTTCTTCCTTTGAAAACAAGGCACCTGGTGATGGAAGCGGAATTTATGGTGGCGGTAGTTTGCAGGCAGCAATTAACCTCGCCGGACAAAATAACCAGCATTTAATTGCTCTTGGAACCGATTTATACAACGGACAGCGCTACAACAGTAAAACAGACGATAAGAAATTTTACTACCAGGGCGATGTACAGTTTAACGATCGAAATGCCCTCGATCTGATGGCCGGATATGTACATAATTCTTTCGGTGCCAATGGATACTATGCTGCTCCTGCTGATAAGGAATCGTACGAAATTGTAAAAACAGCCCTGTTCAGCATTTCATCAGCCCACCAGCTAACCAAAAATTTCAGTATCCGCCCAAGAATCAGCAGCCGCTACAACTGGGATGATTACCGCTTTTACCGAAATGATCTGAGCAAAGCCAGATCTGAACACCGCACGGGTGTATGGTCTGCAGAGCTTAACAGTAGCCTGCATACAGATTTTGGCGATTTTGGTGTTGGTTTAGAATCCCGTTCAGAAAATATTCACAGTACCAATATTGGCGACAGGCAACGTTACAATCATGGTATGTATGCCGAATACAAAACCGAAGCCATTCAAGACCTGTTGCTTAATGTAGGTACTTATGTAAACTACAATACACAGTACGGCTGGCAGGCATTTCCAGGCATAGACCTTGCCTATTTGTTTGCCCCGAAATGGAAATTAGCCTTTAACGTAGGGTCAAGTCAGCGCATTCCATCATTTACAGATTTATACCTTAACCAACGCCCAGGCAACATCGGTAACCCGGATCTGCACTCAGAAAATGCCTGGCAGTACGAATTATCGTTGCAATACAAACTCAACGATTTCCAGGTACAGGGTGGTTATTTTTACCGCAACATCTCTGATTTTATCGATTGGATACGCAGTTCTGCTTCGGTACCTTACCAGCCTCAGAATTTTGGCAACAATAAAGTACAGGGCTTTAACATCAGTGCAGGCCAAAACATTACCTTGGGTACAAAGAGCACGCTAAAATACGAGCTTAGCTATAACTATCTGCATCCTTCCAGCATGACTTATACCAGCAACATTACTTCAAAATATGTATTGGAGAACTTAAAACACCAGGCTTTAATGCGTTTAATTTATGGTTATAGCAACTGGAAATTTACAGTAGGCAACCGCTGGATCGAACGTGCCCAGAAAAACAGTTATCTGCTAACAGACCTTCATTTACAATATGGTAAACAAAGATGGAATGTATACACAGAAGTAACCAATTTATTTAACAGAAGTTATGTAGAAGTAGCTGCAGTACCCTTGCCAAACAGATGGTTTGCGGTTGGCGGCAACTATCGTTTTGCTTTGTAAAACAGATTAAATACAGATACAGGCAGCTTTTATACGATATAAGCTGCCTGTTTTTTTTATACCAGATTTAAACACGGCTTAATTTAAATCTGTAAAGCCGTTCCTTAACAGGAGTTTTAACCGGCAATATCACTTGGTGGAATACCAAAATACTTTTTAAAGGCAATGCTAAAATTGGTCTGGTGTCTGAACCCGGTAAGCATGGTAACCTCATAAATGGTTTTTCTTTCTTCCAGCAAAAGGGTTTTAGCCAGTTCCATCCTCAAACGTGTTACATAGTCGTAAATGGTGGTGGCAAAATACTCCTTAAAACCCTTGCGCAGCTTTGATTCGTTTAGCATTACTTCCTGTGCCAGTTCTTTTTGAGTAGGTGGATCTGTAAACCGGTCTTCCAGAATCAGTCTGGCCATCTCCAGTTTTTCAATATCCGCATCTCTTAAAATTTTACTTTCCTCCGGTTGCTCGTTGTTCAGTTGTTCAAGCTGGTTAATCAGCAATTCCAGCACTTTGGCTTCGGTATGTAATCTTCTCAGTTCACCGGTTTTTTTTCCTTCGTGCAGTTCAAATATAATACGCTGCATTTCGGGCGTTGCCTGCATATCGTGCGGCACATAAGAAACAGAAAGACCTTTCTCTATTTCCTGTACAAAATCTTCATGCAAGGACGAATGACGGTCGATGAGCTTATAATAATAGGCTTTAGAAAGCACCATTAAAAAATAGGTATAATCTACACCCGGCTTCAGCTCATAACTTGAGCTCGATGAGGGAATAAATCTAATGTTATGCCTGCTGGCACTATAAACAGGTACTTTCTTTACAGAAGCTGGTGCAAAAAAAACAAATTGACTGGTAATGGTTTCCCCGATTACTTCTGTATGAATACGAACCGGTTCATTAAATTTCATTTCAGAATGCATCAGAAAAAGTCCGCCGCTACTCAGGTGATGGTTTTCCATTTTAATGGGCGAGCGTTCAATGGTTACCTTCTTTTCACTGATTGTATTCCCTGCTGCAAAAACATCGGGTATATCCTCTATAAAGAGCCACTCGTTCGATCCTTCTATTTTACTTTTTACAATCATTTTCCGATTTTTCTGATCAAATGGTTTATCTGAATAGGCCATCACCGCCCATCACAAATATAGCACTATTTATAACATTTCTAAATAAGCTTTTTTGCTTTCTGAAAAATCTTTCAAAAATCCCTGTTTAAACCACTTCTGCCGCATATCCTTGCAGTACTTCGCGCCAGCCCTGCAATTCGGGAATTCCGGGTTTACGTTGCCCGAATACTTGTAAAATAAGTTCACCACCGGCATCAAACAGTTCCAGCGCGTGTATATCTCCATCAGCAGATGGTTTTACAACCTGCCATACGGCCGCCACGGCTTCTTCGTTCAGGTGCAGGTTAAATTCAGGATCTACCACATTAAACCATTTCCCTGTATCAACCAGGTTGGTTATTTTTCCTGTATGGATCTGAATACAACCGGTATTGGCTGTAAACAGCATCAGGGGCAATCCGCCACGTGAGCAGTCTGATAAGATTTGTTTAAACAAACGAATATTCAGCTGTTTTACCCGGTTGGCAGGTGCCAATCGCAAGGCTTGTGTCCGGCTCAATCCAAAACGCTTCAACAAGCCAAAAAATTCGTGTGTATCCTGCATTGCTTCCCAGGCGGTTCTAAAACTTTCCACATCAATTTCCTGATCCGGCTTTTCGGCTGGCTTAACGGCTGCATCTGTTTCCAGAGGCAATGCATGCTGCTGGTCTGCCCTAAAAGCTTCTACCAGCGCCTCATAAGCCAGTTCCTCACTTTCTTCTGTCAGGTAAATCTTATGCATGGCCAAACCTTTCCCATCAAAAAACTGCAGGCTTCTACGTCCGTTATCATCCACGGCAAAAGCAAGTTTCCAATGCTGTAAAAATAAACGCAGGTCAATATCTTCACCCAGAAAGAGCGCAGCAAGTGGCGAAGGCGAAAAGTTTAAATAGGTCCCCTTTCGTTCATGTACGCAATGTTCGTTCCGCGTCAGGGCCATTACACGCCCCAGGGTTTCAATGGTCTGCAAAATGGTTTTCATTTCTGGTCGCAGCATAATTACATGTGCACCCAGTCCCGTCATCAGCAAATCTGCTTCCGATACCTTTAAATCCCGTGCAATTTCACGAATGCGTTTTTTAGGATGTTGCAATTTATAATCGTGGTATTTTTCTTTTAAAGTCATGTTTTTATTATTGGAGGGCAGGCTCGAATTAAAATGGGTGGCGTTTAATCTGATTTCTTTTGGAATTACATAAGGTGTAAGTGTTTTGGGATTCATCAGCACTTCTGTTTCCAGGCCAAAAACAGTATAAATATCCAGTGGTGTAAGTACTTCTGCCGGTCCGCCATCTTTCCAGCGCCGGCCACTCTTAAGCATCAGAATGCGGTCTGCATATTGAGCTGCCAGGTTCAGTTCGTGTAAAACGGCAATAACCATAAATCCCTGGCGTGTTAAAGCCTTGGCAATGGCAAGTGTTTGTTGCTGATATAAAAGATCAAGACCCGCTACCGGTTCATCCAGCAACAGCAAAGCCCCCGGCTGGTCCCAGAGCTGCGCCAAAACCCGCGCCAGCTGAACCCGTTGCTGCTCACCTCCCGACAGGGTAAGGAACGAACGTTCGGCAAAAGCCGTAATACCACAAATTTCCATCGCTTCTGCCACCGCATGCAAGTCTGCTTCTTTTGGCTGCCCGCGGTAATGCGGATAGCGCCCCATCGTCACAATTTCCTGCACCGTAAAGGCCATGTTTACAGCATTTTGCTGGCTTAAAGTGGCGCGTTTAACGGCCAGTTCTTCAGCACTGTACGCACTCAAAAGCTTGCCATGCAACTGAATTTTACCACCCGTAGGTAAACGCTCGCCATTTAACAAAGAGATCAGTGTAGATTTACCAGCCCCATTGGCACCTGTAATGGCCAGAAGCTCCCCTTTGCGCACCGTAAAAGTAATGCCCTTTACCAGACCCCGCTTTTTTATTTCGTATGAAACTGATTCAACTTTAAGCATCTTTCCCTCCTTATTAATTCAATAACTTTTTCTTATCCCGGATGAGTATATATAGAAATACCGGTGTACCAATTAAGGCTGTAACCACGCCAATGGGTTGTTCTACCGGTGCGGTAACCATACGTGCCAGTACATCTGCAATGCATAAAACCAGCGCGCCTGTTAAAGCAGAAGCAGGCAAGACAAATTTATTGTCTACACCGCCCATTAACCGGACCATGTGCGGAACCAGCAAACCTACAAAACCAATTACGCCTGATACAGCAACAGAAGCACCCACCGCAAGCGTTGCGAGTATAACCACTTTCAATTTTACTTTTGAGGTGCGAACGCCCAGCTGGTCTGCCTGCCTTTCGCCAAGCACAAAAGCGTTTAATTTACGTCCCTGTAAGGGCAGCAGGATTAAGGGAATCAGGATAAATGGAACAACCGAAAAAACAGTTTGCCAGTTGGCACCCGCCAAACTTCCCAGCATCCAGAAAGTAATACTTCTCAGCTGCTGCTCTTCGGCACTGGCTGTAATAAGTCCTGTTAGCGCACTGGCCAGTGCATTAATGGCAATACCAGCCAGCAACATGGTGGCAACATGGGGTTTCCCATCAGTTTTCGATAGCTGGTAAACCAGGATGGCCGCCAATCCGGCACCTATAAAAGCACCCATCGAAACCATGTAATACCCCAGCATATTTCCCATACCTGCCAGCAAGGTAACCTCCAGGGTTATAACCAGTACAGCCATGAGCGAAGCCCCGGCAGAAATACCAATCAAGCCAGGTTCTGCCAGCGGATTTCTGAAAATCCCCTGAATGGCTGCCCCAGATATGCCCAACGCAGCACCCACCAGCAGCCCCAGCAAAATGCGCGGTAAGCGAACCAGCATCAGCACTGTTTCGTAGTGTGGTTCAGGTATTGCATTGCTCATGCCGAGTTTTACAGCCAGAATCGATACAACATCTTTCAGCGGAATGGGCATGGCGCCAATGGCCAGCGATATTACAATAGAAAATAAAAGAGAGAGCGTTAATAAGAGGTAAATAATTTTTCTTTTCATCCCGGCTTGCCGCAATTTTAATTATATAACTTATTGTTTAGCAATTCAATCGCATCAGATAAACGCACACTAAAATTAATCAGCAGTTCACCATCCATCTGGATAATGCGTTTATTTTTTCCCGCGTTGGTTCCGGATACACCTGGCATTTCCAAAACGGCTTTGGTTCCTCCCAGGCTGCTTAAACCAAAATCAAACAGCAGAATTACATCCGGGTTGGCTTTAACCATGGCCTCTGTGCTATAGGGCTTAAATTCGCTGAATTCTTTAATGGCGTTTACTCCACCTGCCAGGCTAATAATGGCGTCCATGTTACTGCCCTTACCGGCAACAGTCATGGTTCCTGCTCCCCTCGCATATATAAAAAGTACTTTAACCGGGGGTTGTTTTCCTGCTTTAACCTTATCCAGTGCAACTTTTACCTTTGCATCTGTTTCCCTAACCAGCTGATTACCCTTTGCCGGATTTCCCAGCGCCAGGGCTACGCTGTTTATAAAATCGAGGGCACCTTTGGCAGAATACTGCTGTCTGAAAGTAACAAGCTTAATCCCCGCAGTTTTTAGTGTATAACGGATTTCTTTAGATACATCGCCCTCGGGAGCGAGCACCAGATCGGGCATAAACGAAAGGATGCCTTCGGCAGAAAGCGCACGGTTACGGCTTACTTTGGGTAGATTTTTAACAAATTCAGGGTAAATACTGGTTACATCTGTGGCTACAATATTTTTACCATATCCAAGTGCCACCACAGTTTCGGTTAATGCACCACTCAGGGTTATAATTCGTTTTGGCTGCGCAAAAGACGCACAACTAAGCAAACAAAAAAATAAAAGCAGCTGCATTACCGGATATCTCATCATTATTCTGTTGAATTAAAGTGCAAAACAAACATTAAATTTTCCTTGCTGCAAACAACAGATACATACTAATATGCAATACGTATTATATATCCTACACGTACAAAACGGCTTAACAAATACTTAAAAACCTGTAAAACAATCAATTGAATAAACAATTAATTGTTTTACGGTATTCCCAGCAGACAGCATTTGCTTATTCCTTACCGGATTGCATACAAAATAAATCGTTTTGCATACAAAATAAACCGATTTGCATACGCCATCTATCCAAAACTATTTAAACATTTGCAACATCTTATTTAGAATCATTATCAATAACATTCATATATAAATTACGCTGATGCTTAGAATTTTGCCATTGATCTGTTTTATGTTCGCTTTACAAGCCAGGGCGACCGAGCTACGCGGAACCCTTCGCGGGCAAGTAAAAGACAGATCTGGCAAAAGCATCCCAATGGCCAGCATACGCCTGGAACCCGACAATCATCTTGTCTACAGCGATGCAAATGGTAATTTTACCTTTAAAAATATCTTACCAGGCCGCTATGCCTTGAGCATCAGTTGCGTTGGTTATCAAAATTACAGCACCTCTGTACTTATTCCTGATGGGCAAAGCATTTCGCTTCAGATTGTACTGGAAACAGACGAGAAACAGCTAACTGAAATCAGCATTGCCGGTAAAAAACAGAATCCCGATAATGTATTGCAGGCTGGTCAAAGTGCACAAATTGTACAACTTATCAGTAAAGAAAAAATACAGGAAATGGGCAGCCGCCGTTTAGACGAAGTGCTCCGCGAGCAAACCGGTATGGCTGTTGTAAGTGATCTGGCCGATGGAAACCGGTCTATTGGTTTGCAAATGCAGGGTTTCAGTTCCGAGTACATCACCATCCTTTTAAACGGGCAGCCAATGGGTGGCCGCCACAGCGGTAATTTCGACCTAAGCCGCATCAGTGTAAATGATATTGAACGAATAGAAATTATTAAAGGTGCGTCCTGCAGCTTTTATGGCAGTGAAGCTTTGGGCGGTACCATCAACATTGTTACCCGCCAGGATATTACCGCTCCTCAAATAATTGCAGGTATTACCCAGGGAACGTA
>JASLGV010000445.1 GCA_030149995.1 Pedobacter sp. | reverse complement strand
ATAACTTAGAAAAACCATTTACCATACTGGTAAAGAACAAACTGGAGAAATATGATAAGATTTTTAACCAGCAGCCTGAAACAGGTTTCTTAACGGTAACCAGGGATGAATGCCTGGGTGGTGGATGTGAGCCGGGCGATTTGACGAAAAGAATGGCTTGTCCGTGGCAGGCAGATTTCTTTAATTGCACGGTACAAAACATCAACTTTACCAATCCAACACAGGTTAAAGATTACATTAAAGATAATAAGGGGACTATTATTAAACGGATTCCAACACCGCCTGTTTATTATAGCTATTGGTGGCCTCCGCAAAGCCCTTGGGATGTGTTAATTGGCGAGTTAACCAAAGAAGGATATCATGCCAATGGCAAATGGGAATCGGGACGTCAGATGAATTACCAGAGAGGTATTAACAGCTATGTTCAGATGGTTGAGTTTTGGGATACACTGGGATTTGTTAAAGATGTAAACGCGAATAATCCGGGGTTCCCTTATCTGTTAGAGACGGAGCGGAGCCATGAGTTTTACACCAGTCAGAAGCCACTTATAAGCGATATTATGGTAAAACTGGGTTATGATAATAAGGGTAAAAATGTAAATAACCAGGCAATAGAAATTGAAACGCCCGTCTTTTACATCGATATAGAAAAGGCTGCGCGCAGAAGAAAGGAACAATTTAGCATTCCTAAGGCTGAAAATGTGGCTTTACAGGCTGCAAGTGATGGCCGTGTTGATCGGGAACTTGTTGAGAATATTAATGCTATTGTGTATCATCCTTTCAAGAAAATAAAAATCAAGGAGGAGTTATCAAAAGTAAAATTAACCTTTAGAAGATAGGCTGTTATGGAAAGTGCATTTGATACAGATGTACTTATAGTTGGCGGAGGCCCTGCAGGGGCCTCCGCTGCCTTAAGTATTTTGAAGTTTTCTGATTTGACGGTTACCGTTGTAGAGCGGAGTGATTTGAATATTGAAAGGATAGGAGAACAGGTTAGCTCCAGTATTTTTGATCTTCTTCAGTATTTAGGATTAGATAAGACTGATTTTGGACATGATTGTTTCTTGCCGGGGTATAGCAGCCATGCTGCCTGGGGCAGCTCGAAGGTTACGGAGCGCCATTCGATTAGCAGTACACATATTGATAGTTACCAGATTAATCGTACGGTTTTTGATATAACATTGTTATCTAAAGCCAGCGATATGGGCGCTGTAATTATGCCTGATGCGCGTTGTACGGAATATGAGGCCCGGGAGAATGGATGGCAGGTAGGCATTAATCACCAGACGGAAGGCAGATTTATTGTTAACACCCGGTATTTAATAGATGCCACTGGCAGGCAGTCTCACCTGGCAAGGCATCTGGAAGCAAAAATTACCAAGGATGATGAGCTGGTGGCGGTTGGTGCTTTTCTTCAATTTCAGGAAGAAAAAGCGTTAGAGCAGGATTTTTTTCTGGAAACGGTTGAGGATGGCTGGTGGTATTATGCTGTTTTACCAGGAAGAAAAATAGTTTTATCGTTGTTTACGGATGCACATAATGTGAAGGAAAAACAACTTAATAAAATTGAAAACTGGATTGCTTTATTGTTAAATACTGTGCACGTGAAGCATAAAGTTTCTGGAAGCATGACTTTTGAAAAACCTTGGGTAAAAAATGCCTACTCACATTTTACGGATGGTACAAAAATTAAAAATTTTATAACCATTGGTGATGCTGCCTGCTCATTTGATCCTATTTCTTCAATGGGCATCGGTTTTGCAATGAGTTCTGCCTGTAACGGGGCGCTGGCTATTATCAATCAGGATTGGGATGTCAACAGCATTCGGCATTATAATGAGGATTTGAAAAGAATATATTATGATTATATCTGCACTAAATCTCAATATTACAAGGAGGAAAAGCGCTGGCCCCATGCGCAGTTTTGGAAAAACAGAAGTACGGAGACATAGTTTTTTATATGCAGTTATCTAAATTAAAAGGCCGGTTCATTTAAGCTGCTCAAAAAAGTTGAACAACTTCAAAAACTAATTAAATTCCATTACGTAGGAAGTGATTTTATAAAAGATGTTGTTCCATCCTGCAATGGCATTTTCAAGCTCGCCATATTCTTCTTTTGAGAATACAAGCAGCTTGCAGGGCGTTAAGGCCTCAATATATTCCGAAGAAGGTATTTCATCCCGAAAGCTGTTGATATCGGCAACAAAACGGTTTTCATATATAAAATAACGGGTAAAATCTTCTCCAAGGTTGTTGTAATAAACAACTCTGAATACGCCGGATACGATGTAACCAATGTGGGTAGAAACTCTTCCGGCTTCGGAGAAGTATGCGCCTTTCCGGATCGTTTTCCACCTGGCCTTTGACCGTACCAAAGCGATTTGTTCAGGACTGAGTATTGTAAATTGAAGCAGATACTTTATCAAATCATCCATTAAACAAATTTAATCGTTTCGTTGCACTATAAAATTCGCAAATGGCAAAAAAACAAATTTAAACATAAGGTTGTGTTTTTTGTAGTGTAAACATGAAACATACGTTAAAAGAGGACATTCAGCATCGTTTTGTAATGTCAGGAGGGATTCGTTATCATTTCCTCGAATGCGGAAAAGGCCCTACGGTTGTACTAATTGCAGGATTTCCGCAAAGCTGCTATGCCTGGCGACGGGTAATCCCCTTACTTGCAGCACAGTATAAAGTAATCGCGATAGATATGCCGGGGCAAGGCGATTCAGATAAACCGGCAGATGGGTACGATACAAAAATGACCGCTGAACGGATTCATGCGCTTTTAGATCAGTTGGGTGAAAAAAGCTATGTATTTGCAGGGCATGATATAGGGGCATGGGTAGGATATGCATTTGCACATGCTTATCAAAAGTCTTTAAGAGGTCTTATCTTGCTTGATGGGAATATTCCCGGCGTCACTCTTCAGCCGACAATAACTTTAGGAACTGACAACTGGCGAAACTGGCATTTTTTATTTAATCCGATTCCTGACCTCCCGGAAGTCTTGTTTCAAGGCCGCGAACGAATTTTAATCGAATGGTTTTTTAATCGCAAAACAGCAAATTTCGTAACAACCTTTACTAAAGCGGATATTGATGAATATGAACGGGTTTATGCTGCTTTAGGTGGTATGAGAGGAATGCTGGGATATTATCGTGCGGTACTACAAGATATGGAACAAAACAAAATGTTGAAGGAAATTAAACTGGCGGTTCCGATACTGGCACTGGGTGGAGACGGTGGAAGTGCCCCGGACTTATATGACCGCATGAAACCATTGGCTTATACGGTATATGGCGGTGTAATAAAAGGGAGCGGACATTACATTCCGGAGGAACAGCCAGCTTTACTGGCTAAAGAGATGATTAACTTTATAAACAGGCTTAATTAACTTACCGGATATTTATTTCTATGCAAAACCTTTTGATTGCGCACGCTCTTTTTGTTGTTTTCATACTTATGCTAAAGCTGCGCTTCGTGATAGGAGGGATTACCTCGCTTCGCTCGGTGATCCCTGAAGGGGGTGGTTTCAAGTATAACAAACCGCTTTACTGCGCACGCTCTTTTTGTTGTTTTCATACTTATGCTAAAGCTGCGCTTTGCAACTGGGGGGATTACCTCGCTTTGCTCGGTGATCCCTGAAGGGGGTGGCATCAAGCATAACAAACCGCTTTGCTGCGCATGCTCTTTTTGTTGTTTTCATACTTATGCTAAAGCCACGCTTTGCAACGTCTGAAAACAACAAAACCCGACTTTTAGTCGGGTTTTGTTATGCTTGGCGGAGAGTGAGGGATTCGAACCCCCGGACCTGTAACAGTCAACAGTTTTCAAGACTGCCGCAATCGACCACTCTGCCAACTCTCCTGAAGAACAACAGTGCTGTCGTTTTCAGTGGTGCAAATATATAGAGATTTTTATTAATGACCAAATTTTTTTTATGCCTTGCTGAAAAAGTTAAAAATGACTTAAGACAGA
>JASLGV010000544.1 GCA_030149995.1 Pedobacter sp. | reverse complement strand
GTTCCGCGACCGTGATTGAGGTAAGTACCTTCAAACAGGCAGGTGGTTGGATACAACATAATGGCCTGTTGTGTATTCAGGTTTGGAGAAGGCTTAACCGGTAGCGTATATTCCATATCGTGGTTATAATTGGCTACTTTAACCACGGTGATTTTACATTTGGAACGATTGGCCAGCCAGCCCTCACCATTCAGCATCTGTGCATATTCGCCCACGGTGAGCCCGTGTACAACCGGAATGGGTTGTATACCAATACCCGATTTAAACTTAGGGTCTAAAATTGGTCCGTCGATATAAAAACCATTTGGATTCGGACGATCCAGAATAATGACCTCCTTGTTGTTTGCAGCACAAGCTTCCATTACATGCTGAAGGGTGTTGATATAGGTATAAAAACGTACACCCACATCCTGAATGTCAAATATCATAACATCTACATCTGCCAGGTCTGCTGCTGTTGGAGTACTGTGTTTGCCATATAAAGAAATGGCTTTGATCCCGGTTTTTGCATCTACTGCATCCTCAATACTAATGCCGGCACTGGCGTCTCCTCTGAAGCCATGTTCCGGACCAAAAATTTTCTGAATTTTTACGCCTCTGCTTAACAAACTATCAACGGTAGTCTGATTTCCGATAACAGAAGTTGGATTAACCACCATACCCACCCGTTTACCTTCCAGCAGAGGCAGGTAAATTTCCGTTTGTTCTGCACCTGTGCGAATGCCCGCATGCTGTTTGTTTTTAGTTTTTACCGTTTTTTCCTGTGCCTGTTCAGCAGTATAATGCTGGTTGGGCGCCTTTTGCTGGCCACAGGCTGTAAAAGCAATCAGGCAGGTTAATGCAATGCTTAGATAGTTTTTTTTATTCATTTGGTTATATCTGATGTTGTTTAGCAAAGTTTACATATTTTGGTAAATATACAATGTAACATTTTAGTAAATTGTTGCTGTTCGTCTGCATATTTAAATGGCGTAACAGATTGTTTTTTCTAAAAGATGAGTTAATTTAAAAAGCAAATGAGCATTTTTGCCAAATCAGCAAGTTATAAAATTGAATTTTGAATATTTCATAGCCAGGCGCATCGCCATCAAGTCAGACCGGACATTCTCCAAGCTGATTATTCGCATTGCAATTACAGGGATAATGCTGAGTATTGCCGTTATGCTCCTGTCTGTAGCCATTATTAAAGGTTTTAAAACAGAAATTCAATATAAGGTACGCGGATATCTGGGCGATGTGCAGATAAGCCGCTACGAGCTGAACAGTTCTTTTGAACATTCGCCTTTTGTACTGGATAGCCGTACAGCAAAGAACCTGCGGCAAAACAAGGAGGTTGCATCCTTTTATCCCTTTGCCACCAAACCGGCTATTATTTCGGCCAATAAGGAAATAGAAGGCATTAATTTTAAGGGTGTAGATGCAGATTATAACTGGGATTATATAAAAAGCAGGCTCGTTAAAGGGCGTGTTATTCACTTTGCCGATAGCACACAAGCAATGCAGGAATTGCTTATTTCAGATTTTACGGCCAATCGTCTTAAACTGGATACCGGCAGTACCTTTATCATGTATTTTGTGCAAAATCAGTTGCGCCCGCGTAAATTCAAAGTGGTGGGAATTTACAGCATTGGTGTAGAGGATATAGATAAAGGTTTTGTATTGGGGAACCTGAACATCATCAGGCGTTTAAATAACTGGGCACCCGACCAGATTGGGGGAGTAGAAGTTAAAATAAAAGATTTTTCGAAGCTTGATACCGTTGCTACAGGTATTTTCGAATCGCTGCCAACCAAACTGCGCTCTTATTCTATTCGCGAAATATTTCCGAATATTTTTAACTGGCTGGGCTTATTGGATGTAAATACCAATATTTTATTGGTTCTGATGCTTATTGTGGGCATTATCAATATGATTACCGCTTTGTTAATTATGATCTTAGAACGTACCAATATGATTGGCATGTTAAAGGCATTTGGTGCCGGTAACTGGAGTATTATGAAAATATTTTTATACAATGCCGCCTATCTGATCGGAATCGGAGTGGTACTTGGAAATATTTTAGGTCTGGGACTTGGCTTTTTACAAACACATTTCCATCTTTTTAAGCTGGATCAGGGTTCCTATTTTCTGGCATATGTGCCAATAGAATTTCATGTTGCCGATGTACTGCTTCTGAATATATTAACCATTTTAATTTGCCTGGCTGTGCTGCTTGTGCCTTCCTTACTGATTGGTAAGATAAGACCGCTTAAAGCCATTCGTTTTAAATAAATTATACTTCGAGCCATTCTGTACCCTGCATCTCGCTTAAAAAAGAGGTGCGCGGTGGTAAGTTCAGGTAAGGATACGTAACTTTTGAGAGATAAAGCCCCGTTGGATGTGCAGGATCGAGCTGGCTTGGTGTTTCCAGGCTAATCAGGTAATGTTCAAACTCGCCAACACTTAACTGCCCTTTACCAATTTTTAATAATTTACCCATCAGGATGCGGATCATTTTACTCAGAAAGCGATTGCTGCTGATGTGAAAGCGGATGCGATCGCCCTTGGCGTTTACATGAAGGCTGGCGTCCATTACATTGCAGATGGTGTGTTCGTACTTGTTGGGCTGGGTACAAAAAGCACGATAATCTTTGTATTGGGGGAGCAATTCTACAGCCGCTTTCATCTGGCTAAGATCCAGTTTATCTTCCTGGTAAAAAGAGCTTTGCTGACCTAAAAAGGGGTCTTTGTAAGTATGTATAAAATAATCATACTGGCGTTGAACGGCATCAAAACGGGCATGTGGCAAGCCTTCCATTTCAATGGCATCAAAGATGGCTATATTTTGTGGCAAAGCCTTATTGAGACGATAAACGAGGTCAAAGTCTGGCTGGTTTTGTAGATCTGCATGAAAGAAAAACTGGCTCGCATGTACGTGCGCATCTGTACGTCCGCAACCAATAATGGGTACCGGATATTTTAAAATCTGTAAAAGTGCTTTTTCCAAAACTTCCTGCACGCTGGAAGCGCCCGGCTGTTTTTGCCAGCCATTATAATGTTGGCCCTGATAGGCGATGTGGAAGAAGTATCTCAACAGTGGTTAATATTAGTTGAATAAAATTCGGGCTTGCAATTTTAAGTAAAAAACCGTGTTTTTAGCCAACTTTTTAAGGTTAAATGATAATTTTGTTACTTTATGAATCTAACGGCAACTACATACTGCCCTTGTGGCACAGGTTTAACTTATCAGCATTGCTGCGGTCCCTATCACTTAAAAACCAGTTTTGCATCTACAGCCGAAGCGCTGATGCGTTCCAGGTATACGGCATTTGTGATTGCTGATGCCGATTATTTATTTGAGACTACACACCAGCATGTACGCAAAGCACATAGTAAAAAGGCATATCTTAAAAGTGCACGGAATACAAAATGGCTGAAACTGGAAATTGTACAGGCGGGTTTTGATGTGGTCGAATTTAAAGCCTTTTATTTAAATCATAAATTTCAACCGGAAGTGCTGCACGAAAAATCAAAATTTAAGCTCGAAGACGGTAAATGGTACTATGTAGATGGCATTTTTTATTAGGAATTAGATTTTTTTTGCCTCATTCCAGTAGATGTCCATTTCTGCCAGCGTCATTTCTGATAAAGCTTTGCCATTTTCTTTTGCTTTTTCTTCGAGGTACTGAAAACGTTTGATGAACTTTTTATTGGTTTTTTCCAGCGCGTTTTCGGGGTTAATATTGATAAAACGGGCATAATTGATAAGCGAAAACAATACGTCTCCAAATTCAGCTTCTGCTTTTTCCTGGTCTATAATTTCTTTTTCGGTATTAAATTCAGCTTTAAACTCGCTGAGTTCTTCTTCTACCTTTTCCCATACCTGATCTTTATTTTCCCAGTCGAATCCAACACCACGTGCTTTTTCCTGAATGCGAGAGGCCTTTACAAGCGCGGGCAGCGACACCGGTACACCTGCAAGAACGGATTTATTGCCTTCCTTGAGTTTAAGTTGCTCCCAGTTGCGTTTAACATCTTCTTCATCCTGTACCGTAATGTCGCCATAAATATGCGGATGCCGGCTAACCAGTTTATCGCATACACTGTTTAGTACATCGGTAATGTCAAACTGCTGGGTTTCCGATGCGATGCGTGCATAAAATACCAGATGCATCATTACATCGCCTAATTCCTTTTTAATTTCATTTATATCACCTTCAAGAATGGCATCAGAGAGTTCGTAGGTTTCCTCAATGGTTAGATGGCGTAAGGTTTCCATGGTTTGTTTTTTATCCCACGGGCACTGTGTACGTAGCGTATCT
>JASLGV010000543.1 GCA_030149995.1 Pedobacter sp. | reverse complement strand
CCCTTCTTTTCGCTCCTGGAAATATGTCCCACAGAACTTCGCCAAAACACGCTACTTTAATTTTATTCTCTTTCATTATATTTTTCACAATTAACAAACCTCAACACCTCACAAAACAACCGATTAAATTGTTTTTCACATCATTAAGGCTTTTCAATAAGATCCTGTTTTCTGATACGGGATCCGAATAAAGCATAGTACAGCATCAACAATTCGCACACCACGGTGAGCCACCAGGTCCACCGCCACGATCCAAAGATGTCTGCCAAACCGCCCTGCAACAGGGTAAAAACGGCCCCTCCAAATACAGCCGAAATAAATACGCCCGAAGCCTTAGAAGTATATTTATTCAATCCTTTAATAGAAAGGGAGAAAATGCAGCTCCACATGGTAGAATGCAAAAGCCCGATCCCCACCAGAAACCAGAGGTTTTGTGTAAGCATGGCCATGATGGCGAGAATTGCAGCAATAATGGTTGTGGTGGCCAGTTGCGTTTTAGCCGAAATTTTACTGAAGAAGCTGGAAACGGCCCTTCCGATTAAAAAACCACCCCAGTACATGGTTGATAAGAGGGCGTGTATGCCAAGGTCTGCTCCACCAATAATAATATCCGTTTTGCCAAAGAAAGTAATGGGCCTGCCCGATTTCATCAGTTCAAAAGCATGCATATTAATGTTGGCGCCAATGGCTACTTCAGTACCTACATAAAAGAAAATGGCCACTACACCCAAAGTAAAATGCCTGAAAGACCAAATACTCTTTTCGAGTTTCTCTCCATCTGCTGTTCGGGTATTGGCCAGATCCGGCAGGTGAATTTTACGGGTAATGAAGGTAACCACCAGTACACAGGCAATCAGTGCGGCAATAGGCATCAGTAACTGTCTGATAGCAATATGCTCTATTGAAATACCGCTAAAGATAACCACCGTTACAAAAAAAGGTGCCGAAGTGGTACCAATGGAATTAATGGCTGTAGTTATGTTTAAACGCTGTACAGGCTGTGTACCTGGCAAATCGTAAGAAGCAACATAAGGATTTACCACCACCTGAATAATGGCGGCAGCTGTCCCCATCAGGTAAGAGCCAATAATAAAAATTATAAAACCATAAGGTAATACTACCTGACCGAAATGCAGGGCCAGATGTGGGTATTGATCTCCAAACCACGAAGAACATAAATACATCAGCAGCCCTGAGATCATAAACATGAGGCCGCGGATGATGGTATTTTTGTATCCCCTGGCATTGATCCATTTACTGGCCAAAGTACCATTTAACAAATACCCCAAAAAGAAGAAGAAAGAAATTAAAGTGGTAAACGTATTTTTTAAATTTCCGGCTTCTGCTAAAAAGGTAAATTTTAAAGGCGCTTGTAGTTGTTCGTTAATGGTGGTTAAAAAACCAACTATAAAGTAGATAAATGTAACAATTGCAAATGGCAATAGACGGTTACGCGGTTTAGTTTCCATTATTTACAGATTAATTAACCTTGATAACTAAGCCACCACTGCTTGTAATATTGTTTTAACACCATGCTCTTTTATCGCTTCTACAAACTGCGTATACAGTTCTACAAAAGAAACTGCTTCTGTTAAACGGGCACTTTTAAAAGCCGATAAACCTAAAAATTCGAGGGGGTCGTTCTGCTCAATGCGTTTCCGATCATCAGCCAACAACCAGGGTTCAGCAACCTGATAAGATGCACCCAGATCATCCGTCTCATATTTTAGATAATGCCGGTAAGCAGCAATCAGAAAAGCCACCCGTTTAAGATCCCGTCCATCCGCAATCATTTTTGTTAAGTTTGGCATAATATATACCGGGAATTTTGAAATTCCATCAAAACACAGGCGGCTCACCTGGTCACTTACAGAATGGTTGGCAAACCGTTCAATAAGTGTCTGTTTATATACGGCCAAATCGGTACCTTCTGGTGCGGGAACATAAGGTGTAATATCAATGTTCATAAAATCACGTACATACTGAACAACATCGGCATCTTTCATGGCTTCATCAACCTTGCGGTAACCCATTAGAAAAGACGGATAAGACAGTAATGTATGCGACGCATTTAAAAGGCTTAACTTCATGTTTTCAAAGGCCGTAACATCCCGGGTAAATTCTACCCCTACGCGCTCCCAGGCCGGCCGGCCGGCAACAAAATGATCTTCTATTACCCATTGAATAAAGTCTTCGCAATACACTGGTGCTTTATCATCTGTACCGTTTTTCTTGTTTAACCTTTCTACATCTTCTGCTGTGGTAGCAGGTGTAATACGGTCTACCATGCTGTTTGGAAAGCTAACATGCTCAGCCACCCACCGGGCCAGTTCCGGATCTTGTGCAGCAATAAAGGCGGTAAAGGAGCTTTTTGCTGTATTTCCATTGTGCTGTAAATTATCACACGAAAGAATGGTTATACCACCATTACCGGCATCCCGGCGTTGACGAAGCCCCTGTGCAATAAAGCCAAAAACAGTTTTAGGCTCAGCAGGGTTTTCAAGATCGTATTTAATGTTTTCATTTTCCAGGATAAATTTCCCCGTGGCTTTATCCAGGTTATATCCACCTTCAGTAATGGTCAGGGTAATTATTTTAATGGTGCTTTCGGCAATTTTATCTAATACCGCCTGCGGATCTTCTACAGCCCACAGCAACTCATGTATGGAACCGATCCGATGGGTTTTATCCTGGCCGTCCCTTCCGCATACAGTTAAAGTATAATCCAGGTTCTGCAACCGGAGGTTCTTAACGATGTTTTCGTCTGATGGCAATAAGCTAACCCCACAAATGCCCCAATTGCTTTGGTCTTTATCTTTTAATAACTGATCTGTGTAAAATGCCTGATGTGCGCGGTGAAAATTACCCACACCTATATGTAAAATACCCGACTGGATCTTTTTGCGCTCGTAACAATAATTCTCTACGTTCATGCTAATGCTATTTGGTTGGCCAAACTTATAATTTAAACACCTCGTTAATGTATATTTCGCTGGAATTTACTCCTGGGAACGTTACCAAAATTAAGGGAACGTTCCCATATCGGTTTTGTTTTAACTAATTTTGATAAAACTAAAGCGGCTTAACTATATGAAGCGAATTACCATTAAGGATTTGGCCAAACACTTGTTATTATCTACCTCCACGGTGTCGAGGGCGTTGTTAAATGATAAAAACATACATCCCGATACGAAGCAAAAAGTACTGGATGCAGCTGAACAATTGGGATACAGACCCAATCCCGTAGCGTTAAGCCTGAAATATGGTCAATCGAAAAACATCGGTCTGGTGGTTCCGGAAATGATTACCCCTTTTTCGGCCAAAGTACTTCGTGGATTGCAGAACATTTTGTACCCGCTGGGTTACCGGATTATCATTACGGAGTCTGATGAAAATCCCGAAATAGAAAGGAAAAACCTGCTCTTACTCGAAGAGTTTAATGTAGATGGCATCATTATCAACTTATGCCACGAAACACATAACCAGGATTTGTATCAGCAAATCATCGGCCGTGGAATCCCGCTTGTCTTTTTTGACCGCATCCCCGGTAAATCTATAGATGCTTCTAAAGTGATCGTAAACGACCGCATGAAAACTTCGCTGATGATCGAACATCTGGTTGATAGCGGCCGTAAAAGAATTGTACACCTGATGGGGCCTGCAACCATTCGTAACGCTGCAGAAAGAGCCACTGGCTATAAACAGATTTTAAACAAGTATGGCATTTTCGATCCGGATCTGATGGTCAAAACAGCAGGTGCCACGTTTGAAGACGGAAAAAAAGCCATCAGCCAATTATTGGATAAAAAGATTGAATTTGATGGCGTTTTTGCCTTTACCGATACCCTGGCCATTGGCGCCATGAACTGCCTGCTCGGGCAAGGCATTAAAATTCCTGAAGAAGTAGCCATTGCAAGTTTCTCAGGCACCGAACTGGCTACGGTTGTATACCCACCCTTAACCAGTGTTGAACAACCTTTATTTCAAATGGGTGAAACAGCTGCCGGGTTAATTTTAGAAAAAATAAAAGACAGCAATGCTGCCAGCAGAACTGTTGTAATGGAAGCAGATTTAATCTACCGCGCTTCTACCAAAAGTTAGGAACATATGGCTTAATTACAAAGGCATTTTTATTGAAAATGCCTTTGTCCTGTTTATGTTCCCTAATTCTATTTATCTGACCAGACCGCCAATTCATTTCCCGAAGGGTCGAGAAAATGGAATCTTTTACCACCTGGAAAGCTAAAAATATCTTTAGATACGCGACCACCCGCTTCTATAATTTTATGTTTAATCTCAGCAAGATTGTCATAATAAAGGATCACCAAGGCACCGTTTCTTGCTTCCGCATCAGATCTGAAAAACCCACCGTCCAGACCAGCACCCGAAAAAGCAATGTAATCGGGCCCGTAATCCG